>PEUB01000014.1 GCA_002780895.1 Nitrospirae bacterium CG02_land_8_20_14_3_00_41_53 | reverse complement strand
CAGAACGCAGCCGCCATCATACCTCTGCCACCCGCTCTTATTCTATCTCTCATAGATGTCTAATTCTTATGTCTGAATTGAAGTAAAATAATGTCAAGCCAATTTAGAAATGTCCTGTTTTCATGTTTGTAGTCCATCCTGTTGATAACCGTTATTTTGTATCATGGGTTTAAATCTCCTCCAAGGATGATTTAACGGAGGGATATATTTCTTTCTTTTTCTGAAAACAAATATAATGGGTTTCTTTTGCTCTTTTTCAGGTCTTTCAGTTATCTCTTTATATCTTAGTCCCGAAAGCATTCGGGATCCTTTCTCGCCATATCGCCCTCCTTCTAAAAAGGGCAGTATAGCATCCATTAAAGCGGACATTTCTAAATTGGTTAAATAGACATTATCATTTTGGTATTATAGTTCAGGAGAAGTAATACAATTGTCTGAGACTTGCAGAAAAAATAATGTTGATATTTTTATAATAAAATACCTTTTCCTCTTTGCCAAAGAGGGGATGGTTCGGTAAGCTCACCATAACATTAGGGCTTTTTCAGACTTTTGCAAGAGCCTCACATACAATGTTTTTACCTGCATCGTGCATCCTGTATCTTACATCTTAATTTTATCTTCACGGTTCCTGCACAATACGTGGTGTAATAAACATTAAAAGTTCGCTTGTAGTCACTGATTCCTTATTTTTTCTCTCTCTGTAATAACAATCCTTGGTGTAATAAATATCAGAAGCTCACTGGTTTCATCTGTGGTCTTCACGTTCTTGAACAGCCATCCCAGTATGGGAATGTTCATCAAAACAGGTACCCCTGTATTTGACTCCTGACGGCTTGTTTTGAGTATACCGCCTATAACAACAGTCTCTCCGTCCTTGATTATGACATTTGTTTTTGCCTCTCCCTTTTTGGATGACGGAGTCCCTAAAGACGAAGTACGGGTCCAGTCGGGCTCTTCCTTCTTTGCCTCTATAGTCAGCGCTACTGTGTTATCAGGTGTTATATGTGGTTTAACCTTCATGCTTAAGGTAAAGTCTTTAAAATTTTCGGATACAGCCTCCCCCGTTGTTGACTGTACCCTATATGGAATGCTTGCGCCCTGTGATATTTCCGCTTCTTCATTATCTACCGTCATTATCCGTGGGTTAGAAATAATCTTGCCTTTTCCTGTTTCCTCAACCGCGTTAAGCTGGAGGTCAAGTCCCAGGGTCTGTGCAGGGTTCAGGATTCCAAAGGTGAATCCGCCTCCAGAGCCCGCAGATGCACCTCCTGGAAAGTCAACAAGAAAGTTGTTCCCAGTTAATGTCCCTTTGCCCAGCCCTGAATATCCACCTATGAATAAGGTATTGGTATCCTTATTGGTACTCTTCTTAAATCCCCCCCACTGAATGCCTAAATCCTTCATACCAGATGTACTAACCTCAACAATCCTTGCCTCTATCAACACCTGAGTGGTTGGTTTGTCAAGGGTCGCAAGGAGATTTTCCACCGCAGGGAAAACCGATGCTGTATCCTTGATGAGCATGGTACTTGTTCGTTCGTCAACACTTAAACTCCCCCTCGGTGTAAGTATCTTTGAGTTCTTCACCGCCGTTTCTATCTCTTTGACCTTTGCATAGCTTATGGGGAATATTCTGGTTTCTAATGGCTCTGCCTTTATTCCCGCCTCCATTGCCTTAGCTGCCTCTTCACTTTCCTTCGCTAAAACCGTATATGGCGCAATCCTTATGATGTTCCCTTCAATAGACTTTCCGAGGCTGAAGGTTTTAAGTATGTTATCAAGTGCTTGATTCCATGGCACAGGCGCATTTCTTAAGTCCATTGTGTAAACACCTTTTACATCTGGATGTATAGTTATATTGCACCCACTTATGTTTGCTAGCAGCTTTAATATTCCCCTTATGTCCTGGTCCTGGAACTCAAAGTTGACATTCTCTTTGCCCTGCAGGTATGCCTCACATTTACCCTCTACATGTATTTCGGGTTCTTTTATCCCTTCAGGTTTGATTACTGCCTCTGCCTTTTCTACAGGCATTTGGGTCATTGTCGATATGGCAGGCTCCTTATCGGCTCTCTGCAAGGTTACTACAATAGAGTCACCAATTGCCGCAACATCAAAATTTGTCTTTTCTTTAAGGTCGAGGACAAGTCTTACCTTGTCAGTATATTTTCCTGAACGTATCCCTTTAACAGGCGGGACTACAGCAGATGGGAGCGGGGTATTCATGACAACATCGGGGATATCTATTACAATGCGGTCATCTAATGGAAAAACATTGGGTATCATAGAGCCGTTACCTTTAATCAAGACCTTAACAGTGTCCGCAGACTTTTCAAATGAGATACTGGATATCTCTGTAGCCTTTGGAAGCAGTTTCTGCTCTACTGCAGCAGGTTCGGGTATATTTACCTCTGGTATCTCTTCGGGTGGTCCTTCCTTTGCCGGTAATAACTCTTCTTTTGATACCTCTTTAGGATGTTCTTCTTTTATCTTCACTATCAGTACATTGTTTTTATACTCCTGTTCAACTATAGATGGGGTCTGAAACAGTATTTCGAGTCTTGCCATAACAGATGGCGACTCAATCTGGGAAGGAACTATCTCTGTTATGCCTGCCTTGTTAGAAACGATCTTGCTGTTCAAAGCGCCAATAGTCACGTCAGGAAGGTCAATGACTATTTTATAAGGATCGCCCGGCCTGTATATGGTGTAGATGAATGGCTTATCAGCCTTTATTGTCACTGTATAGTCCTGGATGTCTATGCCGGTTATTACAGTGGTTTCCTGGGGCGCTAAGGACTCTTTAACATTACTTGTTGTGGCTGTTGCACAACCCCAAAAAGCAATAAGCAAAGAGCATAATAGTAAGAGGCTCTTGCAAAAGTCCATTAACCCCCTCACCCTTGCCCTCTCCCGCCAGGGGAGAGGGTTGATAAATAAGCCCCTCCCTTGACGGGATTTATCCAAATTAGTCCCCCTCCCTTGACGGGAGGGGTTGGGGAGGGTGCCCATTTGATACTTTTGCAAGAACCTCATAAATAAATAATATAGAATATTTTGTTTCATTCTTCCTCCCCCTTATGGAGTTTCAATACTGTATCTTTTGGTTTAATATTACCCCTATAATCTTTAACATATTCTGTGATAGTTATCATGTTTTCTGTTATCTTCTCTACCTTGCCGCCTTGCAGCCCTAATGTCATCCCTTCTGTAATTGTAAAGGTCTTTCTATCAGGCAACATTATAAGGGCATAATATTTATTTTTATCCCACGCAATTGCCAGTAACTTTATCTCTTCTAAGTCAAAACTTTCAATAGGTTTTGCCCCTTTCTTTTTGGCAGGCTTTTGTTTTACCAGCGTTATAAGGGGCAGGAAAGGGTCCCTTCTTCCTTTTGCGTCGTATAAATATTCTTCTTTTTCGACCTTCTTAGCTTCTTCAGCTTCCTTTGTATCTTTTTTTACTTCTTCTGTTTTAACCTTCTCCGCCATCGGTTTTATCACATTAGCCTGCTCTTTTTTACAGCCTCCGAAAGGCAATAACAAAAACATAATTAGGAAGAGATATATTATTTTTTTCATTTTGTTTTACCTATTTCTCCTTCGGGGACTGCTG
Source organism: Nitrospirae bacterium CG02_land_8_20_14_3_00_41_53 (assembly GCA_002780895.1). GTDB lineage: Bacteria > Nitrospirota > Thermodesulfovibrionia > Thermodesulfovibrionales > SM23-35 > 0-14-3-00-41-53. The sequence goes on along the minus strand of PEUB01000014.1, from coordinate 10,850 downwards.
AAAATGTCGTGGCAGTAAATGATATTTTAAGTATGGCATTTTCCCTTTCCGGCTTTGGGTCGCTGAATTTTATATCAGAAAGGTTCACTATCCGGTTAAGTTTTGTCAGGCTGCTGAAGAAATAACCAAGGTTATGGTAACTGCCCGAGAGTTCAACCTTTACTGGAATCTCATAAACTATACCACTTGAATGGGTCCTCTTCTGTTCTGGTTTCCAGAGTGATATCTTAAGCCCTGACTTGAAGGCCATGTCTGAAACCTGTTTTAGCAAACTGGAGACCTCTTTTTCTTCAGGTAGTTGATCTTTCAGCTCGTTAAGCCTTTTCCTGAGTTTTTCGTTCTCAGCGGTCATTTGAGGAAGTTTTTCTGCCTTTGACTGACTTTTTGCTATCTCACTTTCCTGTTTTGAAATATCACTTTCAAGTTTTTTGATCTCTTTATTTTTAGGTAAAATTAAAAGAACAATTACAACAATTGTAATAATCAAAGCAGGAACAACGGATAGTATGACTTTAACGTACGGAGGTAATTTTTTAAAATCAATGTTAACTTTTAAGGCCATATCAAACCTTTATCTTAAATGTTAATTTGAATACATAAAGCGGTGTAGTTCCAATATTCGTGCTTTTGGATTCCTGCAAGTAAACATCAGTGAATATTTTTGAATTCTTAACATTGTCTACATACGAAACAATATCCGTGTTTGTAAAGCCATAACCATCTATACTTACGTTATCACCTGACACAGTCATTGTCTGAAACCAGATACCATTAGGCAGGAGATTACTTATTTCATCAAGGAGTTTCACTGGAACGCTCCTGCTCCTACTGAGCTGCTCGATAATATCATTTCTCTGCTGGAATGTCTTGTTAAGCTGCTCAAAGTTTTCAACTGCCTTTATCTTTTCCTTGAGTTCCGCTATCTGTTTTTCTTTGGCAGCAAACTCGGCCTTTTTTGCAGACAGACGGGAGTTAAAAAAGAAAAAAAGATATGCCATTACAATACTTACACCAATGGTTATAATAAGCATTGTGATAATAAATGTCGGTAGCGGCTTAGATTTCTTTTTCCTCTTTACAGCTATGAGATTAACTTTTATCATCTGTCACCCGGCCGCCTGAGGGCCAATCCTGAGGCAACAGCCGCCATTGGGACCATCTCTTCTATATAGGTTATATCAAATCTTTTAGGTATTTTAATGTTTTTAAGGGGATCCATGACCTTAACCTCTATCCCTATTTTTTCTGCAAGAAGTTTCGGGAAGTCCTTTACGAGTGCACAACCTCCGCTTAATATCACCTCATTGATATCCTCATTGATATCCTCATGGAAATATTCTAATGAACGATTAACCTCTCCGATTATCTCCTCTGATGCTAAATCCATCACGGAAAGGGCATCCTGAGGTGACACATTTTCAACCGCCTCACCCTTCTTGAGCCTTTCGGCAGTTTCGTAAGTCAGATTGAATTCCCTCTGAAGTGCCTCTGTGTGAAGATTACTGCCGACTGCGTTGTCCCTCGTAAAAACTGAGATGCCCCCTTTGAGGATATTCATGTTTATTGTGCTTGCTCCAATATTCACAATAGCAACATTTTTACCCGGTTCAATCTCATAATTAATCTCATAAATATTCTCAAGTGCGAGTGAATTGACGTCAACAATCACAGGGTTAAGACCTGCCTCTTTGACAACAGAAAGGTATTCATTTATTATATCCTTTTTTACGGCAACGAGCATGACGTCCATTTGACCCGCTTCTTCCTTGGGCCCGATGATCTGGAAGTCGAGGTTTACATCTTCTATATTGAATGGTATATACTGTTCTGCCTCAAACTTTATGGATTCGGAGAGTTTCTCCTCTGACATCTCGGGTAGGGAGACTCTTTTAATTATCACCGAAGACTGACCGGCCATGCTAATAACAGCGTCCTTTGTCTTTATCTTAGCCCTTTTTACCAGCTCCTTCAAGGATTCTACAAGTCGGAGAGAATCTATTATTGAACCATCAACAATGAGTTCTGGAGGAAGAGGCAGCATATCAAATAGCTCAAGTTCATAACCGCCTTTTATATCTTTAAACTGCACAATCTTGAGACAACCCGAACCTATATCTAATCCGATAGAACTCTTCCTACTGAAGATCATAGCTTATGAATACCAGAAAAAAGGCATCTTGTCAATATTTTTTTTATTTAATGTCAAGGCAAAATGAAAATGTCCGGTTTTCGGCAAAATGAAAATGTCTGGTTTTCATTTTGCCTTGACAATCAGGCCCATAAGTCTTGACATAAAAACATATATAAATTAAATTATCTAAATGCGGAAGCCGTTTATCGCTGCAAACTGGAAAATGAATAAGACTATATCTGAGACACAGGAGTTTATATATAATTTTATTCCTGAATTAAAAGATACGTCAGATGTTGATATTGTCTTAGCGCCGCCTTTTACTTCCTTGAGAATATCTGCAGAAAAACTTAAGGATACCAATGTCACGCTTGCTGCACAAAATGTTTTCTATGAAGAAAAAGGTGCATATACAGGTGAAGTCTCTCCTTTAATGCTTATTGATGTCGGTTGTAAGTATGCTATTATTGGCCATTCTGAAAGAAGACAGTATTTTAATGAGACTGACGAGATTGTAAATAAAAAGATCAAGGCTGCAAAGAAAGCCGGGCTTGGAATTATTTTCTGCATAGGTGAATCTCTCAAGGAAAGAGAGGCGGGAAAAACATTTGATGTTTTGCAAAGGGAGATAGAAAAAGGCCTTAATGGGATTGATTCAGATAATATAATCATAGCCTATGAGCCAATCTGGGCTATAGGCACAGGAAAGACAGCAACACCTGAACAGGCTCAGGAGGCCCATGCCTATATTAGAGAGAGACTTAATATTTTGTATGGCAATAAAGCTGATGATTTTTGTATAATATATGGTGGTAGTGTTACGCCTGAGAATGTAGATTACCTGATGGCTTGTAAGGATGTAGACGGTGCACTTGTTGGCGGTGCAAGCCTGAAGGTTGATAGCTTTATGAGAATAGTTAAATTCAGGAAGGAATCATGACAATACTTTTAACTATTATTCACGTTATTGTCTCGTTGTTCCTTATCGCTGTAATCCTTCTCCAGAGCGGTAAGGGAGCTGAGCTTGGTGCGGCCTTTGGCGGGGGGTCGAGTCACACGCTTTTCGGGAGCCGCGGTGCTGCAACATTTCTAAACAAAATGACAACAGTTGCCGCAGTTGTTTTTATGCTTACATCCCTTATATTAGCGGTCGTTACTTCCAAAGGTGGGTCTGTTGTTAAAAAGACACCTGTAACAGAAGGAACAAAGTCAATCCCGGCGGCACCTGGTCCAATTCAGGGTGTGGGTGTAGAGCCTTCAGCCCAGCCTTCTCCGCAGCAAGTCCCGCAAACACCTGCTCATCCTCCAACGAAGTAGTGTGTATTTTCAACTCCTATGGATATTTAAGTTGAAGCCTCTGTAGTGCGGTAGACTTTCCTGTTTTTTCATCGATTTCAATAACAATGGCAGAAAAAATGCCTTCACCCTTTGCTGTTTCAAACCGCATGGGTATATTTGTTAAAAATCGATCTATAACCTGTTCCTTTTCTATACCTATTATAGAATGGTATGGACCTGTCATTCCCACATCTGTTATGTAGGCTGTCCCGCCAGGCAATATCTTTTCGTCGGCAGTCTGGACATGTGTATGAGTTCCAATAACAGCGCTCACCTTACCATCCATAAAATATCCGAATGCGATCTTCTCTGATGTTGCCTCTGCATGAAAATCCACGATGATTACCTTTGTTGAACTACTCAGCTTTTCTACCTCTTCTTTGCCTGTTCTGAAGGGGCAGTCAATATTTGTCATAAAGACACGTCCGGATATATTAATTACTGCTACCTTTTCACCGCTGGGGAGAGAATAAAGTATACTTCCATAGCCAGGCACTCCTGGAGGATAGTTTATTGGTCTGAGAACCCTGTCTTCTTTTGAGATTTGTGTGACAAACTCCTTCTTGTCCCATACGTGGTTTCCAGTAGTAATTATGTGGACTCCAAGGCTTAAAATCTCAGAGACTATCCTATCTGTTAGACCAAAACCACCTGCTGCATTTTCACCATTTGCAATTACAAGGTCTATCTTGTATCTGTTGACAACAGTAGGAAGCAGCGCCTTTGTTGTGATCCTTCCAACTTTGCCTACTATGTCACCGATAAAAAGAACCTTCATAGTTAAAGTTGAGGGAAGGCTGGTGAAGAATTTTTATCATGACACCTTAGAAAAAAACCTTTTGAGATGTAAACGAATAAACCTTCAATTTGTGAGGCACTTACGATTGCCATATTAATAATTTGTCATTTATAAAAATTATGAGTCAGTCTTCCCTCAATTCCTCTACTTTGCATATTCCACATATCTTGATTCTCTTATAACGGTAACCTTTATCTGGCCCGGATATGTCATCTCTGACTCTATTTTTTTTGCAAGCTCCCTTGATATCATAGATGACATGTCATCACTCACATCCTCAGGCTTTACTATTATCCTTATTTCTCTTCCAGCCTGGATTGCATAACATTTTTCAACACCTTTATATGAGAGGGCCAACTGTTCGAGTTTCTCAAGGCGCTTAAGGTAATTCTCTATGCTCTCCCTTCTGACGCCTGGACGCGCAGCTGACAGGGCATCAGCAGCAGCTACAAGGGCAGCCTCAACCGTTGTAGGGTCTCCTTCTCCATGGTGTACTAATATCGCATTTATTACCTTTTGATTCTCTCCGTACTTTTTTGCTATGTTTGCACCAATCTCCTGGTGTGACCCTTCTACTTCGTGATCTACTGCCTTTCCGATGTCATGTAGAATGCCTGCCCTCTTTGCAAGTTTAATATCCACTCTGAGTTCGCCTGCCATCATCCCTGCGAGGTATGCTACTTCCCTCGAATGTTGAAGGACGTTTTGGCCATATGATGTCCTGTATTTCAGTCTTCCAAGAAGCTTTATCAGTTCCGGATGTATGCCGGAAAGGTCAAAGTCAAAAACAGCCATTTCCCCTTCTTCCCTGATATGTGCCTCGACCTCTTTTTTAACCTTTTCGACTATCTCTTCAATCCTTGTAGGGTGGATCCTTCCGTCTGTTATCAGCCGTTCAAGTGAAAGTCTTGCAATTTCACGCCTGACAGGGTCGAAGGCAGAGAGCATTACCATTTCCGGCGTATCGTCTACAATCAGGTCAACGCCTGTTGCAGCCTCAAGTGCTCTTATATTTCTACCCTCCCTGCCGATTATTCTTCCCTTCATCTCGTCATTCGGAAGAGTCACAGCACTTACGGTTGCATCTGCGACATAGCCACTTGAGTATCTCTGTATAGAAAGACCTATTATCTCTTTTGCCTTTTTCTCTGCGCTTTCTCTTACCTCGTCCTCTATTTTTTTAGCGAGCTTTGAAGCCTCAAACCTTGATTCATCTTCTATTTTCCTTAAAAGTTCCTGTTTTGCCTCTTCTGAACTTAATCCTGATATTTTTTCCAGTAATTGTGTATGGTCTTTTATAAGTGTGTTGTAATGGGTTTCCTTATCCTGAATAATGCGTTCCTTTGAGGTAAAATCTTTCTCTCTTTTATTTAACTCCTGTTCTCTTTTTTCGATCTGCTCAAGCTTTCTTTCAATGTTTTCTTCTTTCTGCCCTAGCCTTCTATCGAGATGGTTTAGCTCAGTACGTCTTTCCCTTATCTCCTTTTCAGCCTCTGCTTTGGCTTGATAGACAGTATCCTTAGCCTCTATAAGTGCCTCTTTTTTTATCCTCTTAACTTCCCTCTGTGCCTCCTCAATTATTTTTGTTTTCTCTTTCTCTATAGCAACCCTCTTGCTTCTGAGATTTGCTCGGTAGATAAGAGTCAAGACTAACCCTGCGGCAAGACCTGCGAATATGGCTATAATTAAATATACTGACTGATTCATTTTATGTTAAACCCCCTTTCTCTATCTTCCCTAAGTAAATAGAGGGATTCCTTTGTGAAGCGTAAAGAGCTTCTTTTTTAGAATTTTGTTTAAAGTGGCTGGGTTATGACTTCAATGAGACTTTTGGAGGTGAGAAATATTTAATCGTGAATATAATTTTCCATATACGCTCTATTATATAATTATTTATAAACCTAAAATTATTTATAATCCTCCGTGAAACTATAAAAGTCATAATAACCAACCCATAATATTTAATTAAAATAAACCCACCCTGCCGTGTAAAGGGAAGATTAGATCCGCCTAAAAAATAGGTGGGTGCCTTGAAGGAGACTTTAGGCTTCCGCAAACTTACTAAGTAAGTTCTCGTCATGCACACCGACTCCTTACTTAGGCTCCCAAAAGATCTAATTTGCCGGATCAATGTTTCCTCTTATCACCAACAGGGCAGGCAGTTAAACTGAATTTACAGTTATAACCTCCTATAGGTGTTTTTATTTCTTTATAAGAATAAAATAAAATAATACTTTTTAGCAAGGGGAAAATTCTTGAGTTAAAAACCTTGTTATGTATAATCAAGAATATTTTGGTGGGATTAAAATAAGATATTTTTCCTTTTATTCCGATATTTTATAATTAATTCAGTATGTTATCCTTAAAAGGTAAAGAAAATCTTAATAAAATTAATGATTTTAAAGGTTATTCTTAGGTATACTATATGTGCAGGAAGGATTTCCTTCGGCCATGCATTGCTGACGCTTTACATCCTTTCCAAGAAGGTCCTTATAAATCTGTAATTCGTATCTGCATGCATCCTTGAATTCTGAGGCTATCTTATAGATGGGGCAATTGAATTGCTTTAGACTATAAGAAGCATTATTATCTTTTCCCTTGTGGGGTTTTCATTAAGGACAGACCACATAAAAAAAAACATAGCACAAATAGAAGTTTTTGTAAATAATTTTTATAAAAAGTATCATTTTTGAAGGTTTGGGTATAGCATAATATATTTATGAATTTAGATACGGTGCTATATAAGGGCGGCAATGATAAGCCCGCTGTTGTATTCATACATGGCCTTGGCATGGATTCAGATATATGGGTTAATCCATCTCAATCCCGTATTCTTGGAGGGATGTTTCCTTTAAGGATCCTCCTGAATAAAAGACTTCCAGAGGAACAACCTGATAATCTTCAAACATTATTTGATGACCTCAGGCTAAAAGGATATACGGTGATTACATGGAGCCAGAAAAGGCCTGCAGGGCCAATAGATTTTGCTGTCTCAGAATTAAGTGAGATTGTAAAGATTGCTAATAAAATGACAAAGGCTGGCGTTATACTCATTGGTCACAGCAGGGGAGGGCTTATTGGAAGGAAGTATCTCTTGAGGAAGGATCGATCAATAAAAGCTCTTATAACAATCTCTACACCTCATAAAGGCAGTTCTGTAGCGAGGGCTGCCAATTATTTATCTCCTGTGGTCTCTATCCTGAACCCCCTTTTTCCTATCGGGGATAAAGGTACACGATCCTTTGCAATAAAGAGAATCTTTGAGTTTCTCAGCAGCAGGGCGCTGAAGGAGCTTCTTCCTGAGTCAAGATTTCTTAAGTCCATAAAAGACGGGCCTCTTGACTGGGTACATTATGTCTCTGTTGGGGGCACAAACCCAACGCTTTTTAATCTTTATAACTTTTCTTTTCCTGATATTTTTGAAAAAGTCATTCCTGAAAATCTTTACCCTGAGGAGATGAAGAAGGGTAGGGGGGATGGATTGGTTTCTGCTGAGAGTTCGAAGATCCCTTGGAGTAATGAGCATTACGATTTTGAGCTTAACCATGCAGAGATATTGTTTGCTGAGGGTGTAAGAGGTACGCTGTTAAAAGCAATAGAAAGGCTCCGTTCTTTTAGCGAGATGAAGTATAATCTGTCAGTTTAAAGGTTATTGGTACTAATATTTCACTATTTACCTTTGGGAATGGAGCGGCCTTCATTACTATTTTAATAGCTGCTGAATCGAGGATTTTATAGCCTGAACTTTTTTCGACCTTGATATCCTGAGGGTATCCTTTACTGTTGATGGTGAAGCCTGTTATTACAGTCCCTTCGATCCTCTTCTTCCTTGCAAGAGAAGGGTAAGTCTTTACCTTTTCAATAGCAGCCCTAATAAGATCATAAGGATTTTTTGTATTACCCTTATGAGAACTTTCTATCGTAGAGAAACCTGTGTTTTGGATGGAGGTATTTTCTCCTGAAAATCCCCCCATTCCCCCTTTAAAATCCCCCCCCGCCCCCCTTTTCCAAAGGGGGATGTGGGGGGATTCGGGTGGATTACTTCCATTGTCCTTTGTGTTTGAATGTGAGATGTTTATTTCTCCTGATATGCCTATATGCTGTGCTACTATGATAGAAGTATCTCCTTTAGCATTCTCAGTAACAGTGTTGCGTAGAGATTGATGAGAAGGATTGTCATTGCGAGTCCCTTCGTCTTTGTATATAACTTCCTTTATCTTTTCCCCTCGAGGGGGTGGGAGGGGTAGGGGGGAAATTTTATCTTCAACTTTTTTTGTACTGTGAGAGGCCATTGATGTGATGCCTGTCATTTCTTTGAATAAAGAGACTATTAAATAATCGGTACGAAGACGCTCTGTCATATCCCTGACACTAACACTAACCGCGAAAACGGCAATGATGATCATTGTGTGAAGGACTGCAGAGAATATTATGTTCCGTCTAAATTCCATATAGTTTTGACCTATATTTTTAAAAGATGTCTATCCATATTTTATGATTATCTGTGTCAAAGAGATGAAATCTTTATGCCTCCAAAAATAGAAAAACCGGGTGTCCCATAGCTGCCGGCTTCTTCGTAATGTACATCAAAGAGGTTGTCAATCCTTGCAAATATAGTTAGCCCCTTTGTCATCTTGTAACTGCTGCTTAAATTAACAAGGGAGTAAGATGAGAGATTTCTTCTTACAGAATGTCTCATGGTCATCATATCTCATGAAATTGTTAAAATCTGTTCCCAGATATTTACAAGATAGAACTTTCCTTTTCCAGCATTTTTTTTATATCTTCACTTTTAATTACTGTGACATTGCTTGTTGTCTCTTCAATAACCTCGTCTATCTTTGTCGCAGTAACAATAATTTCTTCTAAAGGAATGGGTTTTTCTTCTGCAATAGAGAAGTGAGAAGTGAGATCTGTTCGTGTTCTTAACTCATAACTCCGAACTCTTAACTCTGCACTCCTTTGGGTCTGGATAGGTCTTCCGGCTCAGGGCTATCTTCAACCTACTTGCCTGCCTTCCCATCCTTCGACACGCTCAGGACAGTGGCTTCTTTGCGCTCCAATAAGTCTCCTTTATCGCTGTAAGCTCTTTTATCAAAATTGTATTTTCACTATGAGATTTCACAGCAACCCTTATATATGTACTGTCAAGTCCTCTGAAATTAGAACAATCCCTCACAAGGATACCCTTCTTCTTTAGCATCTGGTATATCTCCTTTGCATTATTTAGTTTCAACAGGTAGAAATTAGCATCAGAGTGGAAAAACTCTATCCCCAATTTCTTAAAGCCATTCTCAAGAAATCGTTTTTCTTCTTCTATTAATCTGAATGTCTCATTCCTGTACACTCTGTCTTTAAGTGCCACTACTGCTGCCCTCTGTGCTAAGTTATTTACAGTCCATGGTTCTTTATATTCTTTTAGCCTATCAGTGAGATGCTTTGGGAAGACACCATATCCAAGTCTTAAACCTGTAAGAGCATAAAATTTTGTCATGGATCTCAAGACAATTAAATATGGATTATTCTGGATTTCATTTATCACTGTTTCTTCAGGACAAAAATCAATAAATGCCTCATCAACAACGAGAATACATTTCAAATCTTTTGCTGTCTCTGCGATCTTCATGACAGAATCCCTTTTAAGCAGTAGTCCTGTAGGATTATTCGGATTGCATAGAAAGGCCATGTCACAGTCTTTATCCTGTATTGCCTGAATAAATTCATCAGGTCTTATCTCAAAGCCGTCTTCCTTTTTAAGGACTAAATATCTTATCTGTGCCCTTTGCTCTGTAGTCGCTGGCTCCTGACCGATGAGAATTGCCCTTTCGTATTCTGAAAATGTTGGTGCAGGGATAAGGACGCTCTTTGGCTTCAATGCCCTTGATGCAAGGTAAATAAGTTCTGTGCTTCCGTTGCCGCAGAGTATCATCTCAGGATCAATCCCGTGGTATTGGGCAAGCTGTTTCCTCAACCTTTTTGCATCAGGGTCAGGGTAATTATCGAGATACTTAAGGCGTTTTCTTAGCTCTGCCTTTATCTTCTTTGATACACCTAATGGATTTATTGAGGCGCTGAAATCTATTATCTTTCTTTCATGCATCTTAAGTTCTTCTGCAAGTCTGTAGATATTACCACCGTGCCCTAAATCAGAATCCATATTGTGTTTTGTTTGTTCCCTGTTCTTAATCATATGGCAGTCCTCACATATAAGATTGCAATAGCAATACCGAGACCGAGTAATGATGTAATCTTCGTTATCGTTATGGCATTTTCAGAAGCCTCTAAATAGAGATTCTCTCTGTCTTGAATCTCTTCCCCGATGTACGGTTTTTCTACAACTATCCCCCCATAACTTGATGGACCTCCAAGCCTCACTCTAAGAGCACCCGCCATCGCAGCCTCTGGCACACCGCTATTTGGGCTTGGATGATTTCTGCCATCACGGAACATTGTTTTCAGTGAAGAGTGAAGAATGAACGGTGAACGGGAAGCAATCATAGATGAGATAGAAATAAGCATTCCTGTTATCCTTGCAGGTATGTAGTTTGCAATATCATCCAGCTTTGCTGCTGCCCAACCGAA
>PEUB01000023.1 GCA_002780895.1 Nitrospirae bacterium CG02_land_8_20_14_3_00_41_53 | reverse complement strand
ATCCATGACCAGGGCGCTGGTGGAAACTGTAATGTTGTTAAAGAAATAATTTATCCTGCGGGCGCAAAGATAGAAATAAGAAATATTCAGCTTGGCGATAACACACTTTCAGTGCTTGAGATATGGGGCGCTGAATACCAGGAGCAAGACGCATTACTTATAAAACCAGAAAGAACTGGAGAATTTCTTTCCCTTTGTAAAAGGGAGAAAGTCTCTTACGCCATTATTGGAGAGATTACAGGAGATGGCTTTATTGTGCTTCATGATGAGACAGATGGTGGTACGCCTGTAAATCTTGAACTATCAAAGATTCTTGGTGAGATGCCGCAGAAGACCTTTTATATTGGGCGTATACAGCCGAAACTTGAACCGCTAAAAATCCCCCCATTCCCCCCTTTGCTAAAGGGGGGAGAAGGGGGGATTACTGTAAGAGATGCCATCGAAAGGGTGCTCCGCCTTGTCTCTGTTGGCTCGAAGAGATTCCTTACCAATAAGGTTGACAGGTCAGTTACTGGCCTTATTGCTCAACAGCAATGTGCCGGACCTTTGCAATTAACCTTATCTAATGCGGCTGTTATCAGTCAAAGCCATTTTGGATTAACAGGTGCAGCAATAGCTATTGGCGAACAACCAATAAAGGGCATGATAAGCCCACAGGCAATGGCAAGGATGAGTGTTGGTGAAGCACTAACAAATATTATGTGGGCAAATGTGAGCGCCATCGAAGATATTAAATGTTCTGGAAACTGGATGTGGGCAGCAAAGCTTTCAGGTGAAGGCGCCAGACTTTATGATGCTGCATTAGCATTAAAAGATATTTTGCTTGAATTAGGTATTGCAATTGATGGAGGTAAAGACAGCCTATCTATGGCTGCTATGGTTATTGATTCATCTGGCAAGACCGAGATAGTGAAAGCTCCAGGGAGCCTTGTTATTTCTACATATGTTACATGCCCTGATGTTACAAGGGTTATCACGCCTGATATAAAAAGGCCAGGTGAAAGCAGGCTGCTTTATATTGATCTCGGCAATGGGAAATATAGAATTGGTGGCACTGCCTTAGCACATGTCTATGGACAGGTCGGAAATGAATCTCCCGATCTGGATGACCCTCAGCTTCTTAAACGCACCTTTAATGCCATACAGAGATTCATTTCAGAGGACCTGATTATGTCAGGCCACGACAGAAGTGATGGAGGATTAATAACAACTCTACTTGAAATGGCATTCGGAGGAAATTGCGGGATCGATGTAAACATTAATTTTACACCACCACCCCTCCCCCCCCTTGGTAAAAATCCCCCCTTACCCCCCTTTACTAAAGGGGGGATGGGGGGATTACAGGAAATGATATTTCCTCTGTTATTTTCAGAAGAACTCGGAATGGTAATCGAATATCTCCCTGAAAATGAACAGGAGATAGTATCTCTCTTGAAACAACAGAAAATCCCTTATCAGATAATAGGGAAGACATTGTCAGAACAGCAGATCAGGGTTAAACTCAAAACTCAAAACTCAAAACTCAAAACTATTTTAGATGAAGATATGCGTGTCCTCAGGGCAATATGGGAGGAGACGAGTTATCAGCTTGACAGGCTCCAGGCAAATCCTGATTGTGTTGATGAAGAAAGAAGGGTAAATTTTGACAGAAAAGGACCACAATATAGACTGACATTTACACCCACATTACAAGCTTTCGATCTTCCAAAAGTCAGCCCCCCCACCCATCCCTCCCCCTCGAGGGGGGAGGGGAAGGGTGGGGGTGAGGTTTCCCGAGCTTCTAAACTTCCTAAAATAGCAATCATGCGTGAAGAGGGCAGTAACGGAGACCGCGAGATGACTTCTGCCTTTTATCAAGCTGGTTTTGAGGTATGGGATATAACGATGACAGACCTCCTTGAGGTCAGGGCAAATCTTGAAGACTTCAGAGGTATTGCCTTTGTAGGTGGATTCAGTTATGCCGATGTCCTCGATTCAGCAAAAGGCTGGGCAGGGGTAATCAGGTTTAATAAAAGACTCTATGAGCAATTCCATCGGTTCTATGAAAGGCCTGATACCTTCAGCCTCGGTGTCTGTAATGGGTGCCAGCTTATGGCACTTCTTGGCTGGGTTCCATGGAAGGGGATTCCTGACAAGATTCAACCAAGATACATACAGAATAAATCTGGACGGTTTGAATCAAGGTTTTCAACAGTTCATATCCTGCCGAGTCCTTCTATAATGCTAAGAGGAATGGAAGGTTCTACTCTTGGTGTATGGGTTGCACATGGTGAGGGAAGGCTCTATTTCCCGGAGAAGGATATGCTTCAAGAAGTTATAGAAAAAAACCTGGTGCCAATAAGGTTCGTTGATGATAATGGGGAAATTACCGAGACATATCCATTTAATCCCAATGGCTCTCCCCTTGGAATAACAGCCCTCTGCTCACCTGATGGTAGACACCTTGCCATGATGCCCCATCCAGAAAGGACATTTCTTAAATGGCAATGGCCTTATATGCCGGAGGATTGGAAGAAAACCCTCAAGGCCTCTCCATGGTTGAAAATGTTTCAGAATGCAAGGGAGTGGTGTGCTGGTGGCGGTGCAGGGAATCGAACCCCGGACACTGCGGATATGAGCCGCATGCTCTAACCGACTGAGCTACACCGCCATGTTAAAAAAAGTTATGAGTTAAGAGTTCTGAGTTCAAAGTTTAAAAAAGAATATGAATTATAACAAAAGAGACGAATTTAGTGAAAGAGTTCAAACCTCCGTGTCCTGATGTTGATAAGCACCCCTATTGATAGGAGATTTGACAGGAGCGCCGTGCCTCCATAGCTCATAAAGGGTAATGGTATTCCAACGACCGGCATTAAGCCTAATGTCATCCCGACATTAATAAACAAGTAGATTAAAAACATGAATGTTATTCCGAGGGCAAGCAGTTTTCCAAAGTCATCCTTTGCCTTCCTCGCTGTATCAAGCCCTCTCAGTATCAAGACTAAATAGAGAAATAAAAGCAACAGGCTCCCGAGAAATCCCCACTCTTCGGCAAAGACCGCAAAAATAAAGTCTGTGTGCTTTTCGGGGAGGAACCTGAAAGGTCCCTGTGTGCCATGCATATAGCCCTTTCCGAAGAACTTACCCGATCCTACTGTAATCTTTGACTGATTTAAGTGATATCCTATCCCTGCCGGGTCTACTTCTGGGTCTATAAAGGCAACAATCCTGCTTTTCTGATAGTCTTTAAGTCCTCCCCAGAGTATATTGCCAAGGAAAGGCAGGGATATCAAACTTATAATAACGAATAATAATGCCACTTTTTTATGAAGCCCTTTTGTGAGTATTAAAAAAATAAAAATTGTCAGGATTACTAATGATGTCCCGAGATCAGGCTGTTTAATAAGAAGGATGAAGGGAAGAAATACGATTAAAAAGAATATACGAAAAATTATACTTGTGCTGATTGGACCATTTATTGCGCTTAATTGTTGTGAGAGCATTATTATGTATATAAGCTTAAAAAATTCAGATGGTTGAAAAGAGACAGGACCCAGACTTAGCCACCTCTGTGCCCCCATACCCGTTTTACCGAGGATAAAGACAGTTATCAAAAGAACAATGCCTGTAATATAAAGATGAAGTGATAATCTGCTGAGCCATACATAGTCAAAGCTGACAATCGCGAATAAAGCAATAATTCCGAGTATGAGCCAGGATGCCTGTTTTATATAGAATCCAGGATGTTCTTCTGTTTCAAGGGGGCGTGTAGCACTGTATATTGTCATAATTCCAATAAGGGCTATTATTATGGCAATCGAAAGAGTTACCCAATCAAAATTTTTGATAAATCTACGATCTATTCGCAGCATTTTTTAATTTACCAGAAAAAAGACAGGTAAAGGTATAGGTACCTTACCTTTCTTCTAAGGCGGGCACTTGGCGCATACGGATGTAAAAAGGGAAGTAGACAGATACCGGTCTCCCCTGTCAGGGAGGATAACGACTATGACACCTTCCTTAAGCTCGCTGGATTTTCTGAGGGCTATGTGCATTGCAGCGCCGCTCGACATCCCTGCAAATATTCCTTCCTTCACTACCAGCATTCTTGTAGTGTCAAATGCCTCTTCATCATTCACTATATATCTTTCATCAAGCTTTTGAGGGTTGAATATTTTTGGAGCAATGGACTCTGACATGTTCTTAAGGCCCTGTATCCTATGGCCTAAAACGGGTTCCACGCCTATTATCTTTATATCTTTATTAAACTCCTTGAGTCTTTTACCTGCGCCCATGAGTGTGCCTGTAGTTCCCATACCGGCCACAAAGTGTGTAATACGGCCACCTGTCTGCTCTATTATTTCTTTACCCGTGGTCTCATAGTGTGCCAAAATGTTAGCTCCGTTATCAAACTGATTTGGCATGAAGTACTTCTCCGGCTCCTCAGAGAGTATATTGTGCGCAAGTCTTATCGCACCATCTGTCCCTTCTTCCGATGGGCTCAATATAAGCTCTGCGCCGAATGCCTCAAGGATCCTCCTCCTTTCAATGCTGACGCATGCAGGCATGGTAAGTTTTACCCTGTATTTCTTGGCTGAGGCAACCATGGCAAGCCCTATCCCTGTATTTCCTGATGTGGCCTCAAGTATTATCTTATCCCTCGTAAGCTTTCCATCTCTCTCTGCTGACTCTATCATGTAAAGGGCAATTCTGTCTTTAACAGAGCCGCCGGGATTATTGCCCTCAAGCTTTGCAAAGAGTTTTACCCTGGGATTAGGGTTTATGCTATCTATACTGGCAAGGGGTGTGTTCCCTATGCATTGAAGAATTCCCATTATTTTTATTATAAATATAGTCTCAATGGTTGGTCAAGTGGGGTAAGTGCTAAATTAGGGAAGAGATGAGATGATCTCTGGCTTTTTGTTTTTAGAATTCATATATCCTTCTATCGCCCTTTTTGCAATTGATGCCGCAGTTCCTCCACCATGTCCTCCGTGTTCGACAAATACTGAAAGTGCTATTTCTGGTTTTTCAACAGGGGCAAAGGCAACAAACCAGGCATGGTCCCTGAACTTTTCAGGGAGGGATTGAGAGTCTCTTTTTATTGCAACAACCTGGGCTGTGCCAGTCTTGCCGCCAATACTTGTTAGTTGCGATTTGGCAGCCCATCCAGTACCTCCGGACTCATTCACAACACCAGAAAGTCCTTTTTTAATGATTTCAAGGGTCTCAGGTCTTACCTTCGCCTTTCCTGAAATTATTGGCTGGGCGTCTTTAATCAATGTTGGCTTATATAGATTACCACCGTTTGCTATTGTGCTTGTCATGACTGCCATTTGTAGAGGTGTTACAGCGACATATCCCTGACCTATTGCTGCATTAAAGGTTTCACCGAGATACCAGGGGTGTTTTTTGTTTTCAAGCTTCCAATTTGTGTTTGGTATCAATCCCTGCCGTTCTCTACCAAGTTCGATGCCCGTCTTTCTGCCTAAACCGAGGCTCGTGGCATAAGCGTAAATTTTATCTATGCCGAGACGTCTGCCGACCTCATAAAAAAATACATCGCAGGATTCCACTATCGCCCTGTGCAGAGAAATTACGCCATGCCCATGTTTACGCCAGCAGCCAAAGTGCCACCTGCCATAGTCTATTCCACCCCTGCAATCCACCCTGGTCTCAGGGGAAATAACCCCTTCCTCAAGTCCAGCGATTGCAGTAACAATCTTGAATACCGAGCCAGGTGGATACTGGCTTTGCAGCGCCCTGTTGAGCATAGGGTTTTTTTTATCGTGAATAAGAGCCATCCATTTGTCATAGCTTATTCCCTTTGCAAAAAGGTTGGGGTCAAAGGAAGGTTTGCTTATCATGCCGAGTATCTCCCCTGTGTCAGGTTTAATCGCAACAAGGGCACCTGCCCTTTCTCCGAATGCCTTCTCAGCCTCTTTCTGGAGATTAATGTCTATACTCAACGTAATATCTCTTCCTTTTATTGGGGTTTTTTCCTGTAGCAGTCTTATTTCCCTGCC
Source organism: Nitrospirae bacterium CG02_land_8_20_14_3_00_41_53 (assembly GCA_002780895.1). Classification (GTDB taxonomy): domain Bacteria; phylum Nitrospirota; class Thermodesulfovibrionia; order Thermodesulfovibrionales; family SM23-35; genus 0-14-3-00-41-53. Next base: position 972 of record PEUB01000023.1, on the reverse strand, counting down.
GAGTGCATCAACCTCAATAACCCTCTTGCCAAGTGTGCCCCTGAGTGGTTTGTCAAAGAGCATCTCAACGCCCCATTGCCCGATAAACGTCTCTGGTGGTATCTCTTTTAATGCAAGGTCTTTTGATTGTGCTGGGTTAAGCTTTCCAAGATAACCTATAAGATGTGAAGCAACATCACCATAGATATATTCTCTGCTGACCTCTGTTTCGATAATAAGACCTGGAAAATCAGATCGCCTTGATTCAATGTATGCAACCTCACTAAAAGGCAGCCCCTCTTTTAATCTTATAGGGACAAAAGGGCTTGGGCTATTTTTATTTATCTTTTCGGTTATTTCTTCAGCTGGTATATTAAGGAGCTTTGAAACTGAATCAACTTTGCTTTTGTCGAATTCCTTGGTGATTAAAGATGCATAGTAGTAAGGGGAATTTTTTACAAGGGGAATGCCGTTTCTGTCAAAGATTATTCCCCGTGGCGCCGGTATCGCTATTATCCTTAGCCTGTTGGCCTCAGAGAGTTTCCTGTATTCCTTGCCCTGCAAAATTTGCAACTGCCACAGCCTCATGATAAGCAGAAGGAAGCCTACAATTACCATGTAGGTTATTATTAGGATTTTTTCAGATTTTTCCTTCACTTTCATTTGAAAATACCTTTATAACACACCCCCAACCCCTCTTAATAGAGGGGAGATTTAAAGTTCTCCCTCTTAATAGAGGGGAGTTCTGCGGTTTCCCCTCTAAAAAGAGGGGATTAAGGGGTGTGTATTTTCATTCCCATTTGTGCCCCGAAAGCTTTCGGGGCATGAGCGTTTCATTTGAAATTCCTATCTCTCTTTACAACCCTTCTTTAGCTTTAGTAAAGGGGGACTGTGCCAATACTGTTCGGCATAAAATTTGCCCACCGCGTTTCTATTAGTTATATCAATAAATCTATAAGAAAAATTAACTAGATTTTAAACTGCTTATTATGA
>PEUB01000156.1 GCA_002780895.1 Nitrospirae bacterium CG02_land_8_20_14_3_00_41_53 | reverse complement strand
GGTTACAGGGTTTTACGTTTTTTAAACAAGTTAGCCACTTATTGCAGGCAGAAAAGAGGAGGTCAAAATGAACCGTCCTATAGATAAAGGGAGGTGGTTTTTGTATGTGATGATTTCTTTATGTGGGGGCTTAATTGCAGGGATTATCTTCTATTTTCTATTTCCTTTACCTAAAAATACGAAAGAAGAGAAAGAGAGGCAAATATGAAAAACAAAATTATTTATACACTGGTAAGCTTATTCACCCTGACCATACTCATTTAGTTGTGCATCGATTATAGGTAAGAGCGGCCCAGAAACTTTGAATGTCCGTAGTAATCCAGAACAGGCAATTGTTGTTATTACTGACGAAGGCGGCACAAAGATTTTTGAAGGGAAGACGCCCACAACGGTTTATTTAGAAAAAAAGAAAGGTTATTTCCGAGGCAAAAAGTATAACGTAAAAATCGGTAAGCCAGGTTATGCTGAGCAAACCGTGACGGTAGATACAAAACTAAATGGCTGGTATCTTGGTGGTAATTTGATATTTGGCGGTCTTATTGGCTGGCTTATTGTTGACCCTGCAACGGGAGCTATGTGGACACTGGATACCAATGAACTTAATGTCACCTTAGAGGCGTCTAAAGGAAGCAAGCTGAAGGATACCTTCCAATTAGGGGTTGTCCTCTTGGAAGATGTTCCACAATCCCTATGGAACAAATTGGTTAAGGTTTCTCCACAAGGCAGGTAACAGTTTTGTTTTAATGTTGCCTGCAACGACGGCTAACACGGTGCAGGTGCAAAGTGAAAAAATGCTATGCACTTCACCTGCACCGATACCGATGGGCAGGAAATTATTGACTTATGGCTGGATATTGTAAGAAAAGGGAGGTATTTGAAAATGTCTAATCGACAAAAGTTGATAGCAATGGTAATAACATGTTTTATGTTTGTTGGAGTGGGGAATGGTGTCGCAGGGGAATTGCAAAAGCATGCATTGGAATTAGGACCTGAAATTTCTTATATCGAGTATAAGGAGCCTGGTGTGATGAAGGAAAATGGTTGGATGTATGGAATAGTTGGTTCCTATACTTATCATGATAAACTTTTGTTAAAAGCAGAGGGTAGGTTGAGTTATGGATGGGTAGATTACTCAAACAGCGGAACCATGGA
>PEUB01000056.1 GCA_002780895.1 Nitrospirae bacterium CG02_land_8_20_14_3_00_41_53 | reverse complement strand
TTTTTTTACAACTTTTCAGGGTTACATTATAAATGTCACAACGATTATCCATATGGTTACATTTTACACGGCTCAATACGCCGTATTGACATATCTGCAAGCTATAATTATACTTTTCTAATGACTAATACGCTATTTGTGATGTTAGTCATGCTATAATCCTATGAAACCTATACCAAGCGATATTTTGACTCAATATGAGGCCGTCCTGAAAAAAAGGGCGGTTCCTGATTCCCGCCACGCGGATTATAGAAAGTGGCTCCTGTATTATCTTGATTTCCGAGGCAAATATACGCTTCCTGATTCCAAATCAGAACGCGTGAAGCAGTTTATCAACAAATTGCGGGATAAGAAGCAAACACTGCAACAGCAAAACCAGGCAGCGTATGCCTACCGATGAAACCCCGGCCACGCGCCTCAATACTGAAATGACCGTAAAGGCAACATCCCCCTCCACCCCCTTTATTAAGGGGGAATCTTCCAATAACTTATCGAAGTCCGAGGATGAACTATTACAAACAACTTCATCATTCATTGCGGAACCTCAGCAGCCGAAATATGCTGCCAAGGCCGAATATGCGGAGAAATCCGGATCTCCTGAATGGGACAATATCATCGACAATCTCACGGCAGAGATCAAGACACGGCACTATTCCCGAAAAACGCTGAAGACTACTATGATTTATACTCATTGTGTGCCGAGCAGGACCGTTAAAGAGGCAAAGAGCCCTCTGGATTTCTAGAAAGGAGAAAAAGGGGATACCCCTATAAAACCAAAGAGTGAGCTTATTAAAGAGCTTGAACTGTCGATAAAAGATACAGAAACATCCTGCTCTTCTCACACTATTCCCTCTCTCAGTATGTCGTGAAGGTGTATGATACCAATAGGGTTTCCTTTATTATCAGGCACGACAAGAGCTGTTATTGAAGAGCCCTGCATAATGGATAATGCCTTTGCTGCAAGTTCTTCCTCAGATACTGTCTTTGGGTTTTTTATCATGACCTCTCCTGCTGTTAACTCAAAGAGCCTTCCACCCCATTTTTCTAATCCCCTTCTCACATCTCCGTCAGTTATTATCCCTGCGATTCTACCATTATTTTCTAAAACAACAGTGAGGCCAAGTCTTTTGGAGGACATCTCGATTACTGCCTTTGACATTGGTGTATCAAGTTGCACAGCAGGAAGGCTATCCCCAATGTGCATAAGGTCTTTTACCTTAATAAAAAGCTTCTTACCAATACTTCCTCTTGGATGGAAAAAGGCAAAATCTTCTTCTTTAAATCCCCTCTTTAAGAGCAGGGCTACTGCAAGGGCATCGCCCATTGCCATAGCTGCAGTAGTTGATGCAGTGGGCACAATCCCGATTGGACAAGCCTCTTCTTTTACAGACACATCGAGGGTTACATCTGCCAGCTTTGAAAGGGTTGAATCCGGGTTTCCTGTTATTGAGATAATATGAACATTAAACCTTTTTAAAAAAGGTATTAAGCCCAGAACCTCTTCTGTCTCGCCACTATTGGAGATTGCGATTATAACGTCATCTGATGTGACCATACCAAGGTCGCCATGGCTTGCCTCAGCAGGATGAAGGAAAAATGCAGGTGTGCCAGTAGAGGCCAGTGTAGCTGCTATTTTCTTTCCCACAAGCCCTGACTTGCCCATCCCTGTTACCACAACCCTGCCCTTGCTTTTATAGATAATCTCTACGGCCTTCTCAAAATTGCTGTTGAGTTTTTCTATCAGGGCATAAACAGCCTCTGCCTCTGTCTTCAAGACCTTTTTTGCTATATCGAGAATATTATCCATAAGAATCAGTTCGCCTCAAAAGAAAATACAAAGGTATTATATATAATAACTTCCATCTTTTAAAGAAATTTTAAATATTTGTTTCTTTTTAAGATATATCCTCAGCCATTCTGAATTCTCCGTTTTAATAGAAAAGACAAGGTAAGAAAATGTTACAACGAATCCCAGGATACAGGAGGGTACTTTACTAACTGATCTATGGCTTTAACAGAGGATAAAATCTTCTCCACTTCATCTACCTTTATCATATTTGGTCCATCGCATAATGCCTTATCAGGCTCCGGATGAACCTCCATGAATAGACCATCAACTCCAACTGCCACTGCTGCCCTTGCGAGGGGCTCTGCAAATTCCCTCTGACCACCTGAGCTTTTTCCCTGTCCACCCGGAAGCTGAAGACTATGAGTAACATCAAAAATAACAGGATACCCAAAGGCCCGCATTATAGACAATCCCCTGAAGTCAACAACGAGGTTATTGTATCCAAAGGACGTGCCTCTTTCTGTGAAAAATATATTCTGATTACCTGTTGATATGAACTTCTCTATTATATTCTTTACATCCCATGGTGCAAGGAACTGCCCTTTTTTAATATTTACAGGGCTACCTGTCTTAGAAGCTGCAAGAATCAGATCAGTCTGTCTGCATAAAAAGGCAGGTATTTGAAGGGCATCGAGAACCTCTGAGGCAGGCTTGACCTCTTCAACTGAATGGATATCAGAGATAATAGGTATATCAAACTTACTCCGCACATCAGAAAGAATCCTTAAACCTTTCTCTAAGCCAGGGCCTCTAAAAGAAGAAAGAGAGGTACGATTTGCCTTGTCATAGGAACTCTTAAATAAAAGAGGGAGATTAATTCTTCTGCAGATTTCCTTTAGTATTCCTGCAGTATGAAATGCAATTTCCTCGCTCTCGATAACACAGGGGCCTGCAATTATAAAAAGGGGGTTATTACCTCCAAGCTTTGTACTTGCTATATTTATTTCTCTTGTCAATACTTAAACTTCTCTGCCTTTCTCTTCTGCATTAACTCCCGAGTAAGGGAATAAAGATCTCTTTTCTCTCAGAGCCGCTTCTATAAATGCCCTGAATAAAGGATGTGGATCTGTTGGTCTTGATTTAAATTCAGGATGAAACTGGCATCCGAGGAACCATGGGTGGTCTTCAATCTCTATAATCTCTACAAGTTCTCCATCAGGACTCAGGCCGCTGATCTTCAACCCATGTTTTGTGAGTATATCTCTGTATGCATTATTGAATTCATACCTGTGTCTATGCCTTTCAGATATTTCTTTTACTCCATATGCCTTGTAAGCATGGGTTCCTTCCTCAAGGATGCAGGGATAGGCGCCAAGTCTCATCGTACCACCTTTATGAGAATCCTCTGTACGCTCCTCAACTCTGCCTTTTTTGAAGTCATACCATCTTTCCATAAGATAGATAACCGGGTCTTTTGTGGTTAAATCAAATTCCGTACTATTAGCGGAAAGACCACAGACATTCCTTGCAAACTCGATGACTGCACACTGCATCCCGAGGCATATACCAAAATAGGGTATCTTTTTTTCACGCGCATATCTTATGGTCTTTACCTTCCCCTCAATCCCTCTATATCCAAATCCTCCAGGCACAAGAATTCCATCAGCTTCAGATAGGAACCTCTCAGGGCCATGAACCTCTATCTCCTCTGAATCTACCCATTGCAAATTCACACGCGCATCATTTGCAATGCCGCCATGAGTGTGGGCTTCTACAAGACTCTTATAAGAGTCCTTCAGTCCTGTATATTTCCCCACTATTGCAATATTGACCTCATTCTTAGGTTCCTTTATCTTCCTCACAATATCCTTCCAGAGAATGAGGTCTGGCTCATTTAAATTCAGGCTGAGCTTCTTACCTATAAGGTAATCAAGCCCTTCATTGTGCAACATAAGAGGAACTTCGTATATAGTATCAACATCCCTTGCAGAGATAACAGCATCTCCATCAAGATTGCAGTGAATTGCGATCTTCTTCTTTGCTTCCGGCGGAAGTGGCTTTTCAGTTCTGCATAGAAGTATATCAGGCTGAATACCTATTTCTCTGAATTCCTTAACACTATGCTGTGTAGGCTTTGTCTTAATCTCACCTGCTGACTTCACATAGGGGATAAGGGTAAGATGCATATAGAGTGCATTTTCCCTGCCAACGTCATATCGAAACTGTCTTATCGCCTCAAGGAATGGCAGGCTCTCAATATCTCCGATAGTGCCGCCAATCTCGACTATTACCACATCATAATCATTGCTTACAGATTTTATAGCTTTTTTAATCTCATCTGTTATATGGGGGACGACCTGGACCGTCTCTCCAAGATAATCTCCTTGTCTCTCCTTTGTGATCACATTATAATAAATCTTTCCCGTTGTATAATTATTTGCCTGTGACATTCGTATTGATGTGAACCTCTCATAATGCCCGAGGTCAAGGTCTGTTTCTGCACCATCATCAGTGACAAATACCTCACCATGCTGGAATGGACTCAATGTACCTGGGTCAACATTGATATAAGGGTCTAATTTTTGGAGGGTAACCTTCAAACCCTTTGCCTCGAGGAGTGCACCGGTGGCAGCGGCAGCAATACCCTTGCCGAGTGCGGAAACAACACCACCTGTTACAAAGATATACTTAGACATTTTTCTATCCTTTCCAAGTCTTCGGGGGTATCTACCCCATAAGTCTCAAAGAACGTTTCTTTTATCTTAATTTTCATTCCGTTTTCGAGAGCCCGTAACTGCTCGAGCTTCTCTATCTGCTCGAGTCTTGTTGGTTTCATTTTTGCAAGTGCAACAAGCACCTCTCTTCGATAACTGTAAATACCTATATGTTTATAACAATGAAAAGCTTGGAGTTCGGAGTTCGGAGCTTGGAAAGGTATTGGTGCCCTCGAAAAATAGAGTGCAAACCCCTCTTTATCAAAAACGACTTTAACAATATTCGGGTCTGCGATTTCATTAGGGTCTTCAATTTTCTTTGTCAGGGTTCCGATAGAGGCTCTTTTATCGTCAAGGACAGTAATAACGTCATCTATCATTTCAGGACGTATAAGAGGTTCATCAGCCTGCACGTTGACAATTATATCATAATCCATTGAAGCAGCAACCTCTGCTATCCTGTCTGTACCTGAAGGATGTTTTCTGTCTGTCATTATCGCCTTACCTCCAAAAATAAACACCCTCTCGAATATGGTTTCATTATCTGTTGCAACAATAACATCATCTGCAAGGCGTGCATGTTTTGAATTTTCATAAACATGTTGTATAACAGGTATCCCTTTAAGGGGGTACAGGGGCTTTCCCGGAAAGCGGGTCGAGTCATAACGGGCAGGGATAATGACTATTGCAGCCATGTTTTTTTTTAATCTTAATTTTTAATTATATACTGATTAACCATCTCTTGACAATACCTTTTAAATATTTCACAATAAGTTGTCATTATGAGTTCTTTGTGCTCTGTTTTTCTAAATGAGTGTAGCGACTGAATCACGAATCAAGTTCGGGATTGGTCAGGTTATTTCTATAAAGAAATCGCAAGATACGAGAATATTTGGTTTTCACCTCAGAATGACAATATACTCAGCGTAGGGGAAAGGAGAGGGATATGGCAACCCGGCATGAGATTCCAGGCTCTCCATGGAGGGCATATATTGAGAGTGCTTTTTTTGCTAACTCTGTAAGAAAGACAACAATGGCTGAACTCTATAAACTCGCGACAAAGCAGTTAGAAGTTGTTACAACCTCTGAGCCTATGTATAAGCCTGAACAGTTTGGACTTCCCAAGAGTGCTAAAATCCTTATCTCTAATGACGGAGGGATTGTAGGACGCACAGCAAGGGCAAGGCGATTGGTCAGGGAAATGGGAAAGGACAGGGATAAATATATCTCTCTCTTGGGAGAAGCTATTTATAATTTTAACAGGCGTGAGGGGTTATGGCTTGAAGGCATTGTCGGGTTACACCCTGACTTTATGGTTAAGGCGCATCTCTTGAGTCCTGCAACTGACGCAAAAAATATGCTTGACTGGGGTCTAAATTTTACTCCATGGATGAAACCGTGGACTGACCTGTATGAGAAATCACGTGTATTAGATGAGCCTGATATACTTGTATTTGCTGATCCTGAATGGTCACATCCTGATTTTCCCAATGGGCTCGTAATAATTGACGAGATGCAGAACTGTATTTCAATTTTAGGACTGCGATATTTTGGTGAGCGGAAAAAAGGTACGTTAACACTGGGCTGGACTATCGGGGTCCGTCAGAATATGGTTGCCTGCCACGGTGGTATCAAGAAAATCGGCAATAAGCCTCCGGTGGCTGTATTCGGGCTGTCAGGTTCGGGGAAATCTTCTATTACCAACAGCCATGACCATGCAGGAACATTGAAGGAAGATGAAAAGGTTATTGTTATTCACGATGATGCATTTTTAATAGACATGGAGAATAATATTACTGTACCACTTGAACCGAGTCTCTTTGATAAGACAGATGCAGTTGAATTTCAAGACTTTATAATCAAATACTTCTATTCTGCCCAGAATGTAGCCGTAACAGAACTTCCGGATGGCAGTAAAAGGATGGTATGCGCAGACATCAGGAATGATAACGGTCGTTGTATTAAGACAAGGGATATGTTTAACCATGCAGATTTTTGTGAAAAACCCGGCTTGGTTATCTGGTTGCAGAAAGATATAAGCCTTCCACCAATCAGCAAGGTAAATTCGATAGACCTTGCTGTAGCCATGGGGGCATCACTAAGCACCAAACGTGCTAAGGGAGTAGAAAATGTTGACCCGAAGGAGCTCAAAAAATTAGTAATCGAGCCTTTTGCAAACCCATTCAGGGTTCACCCACTTTTAGAGGATTGTATGCAATTTAAAAAATTGTTCAAGCTGGGTACCGAATGCTATATCATGAATACAAATGCCTTTGGTATGCCAGGGGATCTGGTTGATATCCCAAAGGAGCTTTCACTCTCCATTGTCACGGAACTGGTAAGAGGAAACATCGAATGGAGGGAATGGAGGGCATTTCAGGGACTTTTACTTCCTAAAAACGGGAAAGAGCTGTTTGGCGCTAATTATGATAAAAAATACAAACCAACAAGGGACCCTGATTATTTGAGCTTCTTACGTGACAGAATGCAGGACCGTATTACTTATTTATCTAATAAGAGAGACATAGAACAGGATATGGACAGTGTCTTTATTGACCCCCTTGTTGCAGCAAGGACAGTGATTGACCAGATACTACACCCTATGTAGAAAGGCCATAGCGTTTTGGATTTCTCGAGTATTGCAAGGCAGATAATTATATCGGCATTCCCTATCCTGATAGCTATTACCTTCCACGAGCTTTCTCATGGTTTTGTGGCGAACAAATTAGGTGACCCAACAGCCAAGATGATGGGCAGACTTACATTAAACCCGATTGCTCATATTGACCTAATAGGGACAGTATTAATGCCCCTTATGCTAATAATACTCACTAATGGTCAGTTTGTTTTTGGATATGCAAAACCAGTTCCTATAAATCCCATGAACTTCAAAAACCCTAAAAGGGATATGGCTATTTCAGCGGCTGCAGGGCCGATAACGAATATACTCCTGGCTATTTTGAGCATGTTGATACTCAGGTTATTAATCATTCCGTTAGCGGATCTATTTCCCGAATCTTTAAGCGTGACTGTGATAGAGCCTTTAATAATGATTTTTAAATCAAGTGTGATTATCAATGTTATCCTATCTGTATTTAATATGATACCTATACCCCCCCTTGATGGTGGCAGGGTGTTAGTAGGTTTTCTACCATACAGGCAGGCTGTCTCGTTCAGCAAGATAGAACCATTCGGTTTTATAATTGTTATTTTTCTTATTGCGACAGGCATAGCAAGCTATTTTGTTCTGCCCGTTGTGAATTTTTTTCTTAGGGTATTGCAATTGTTTTAAAGGAAAGTAAATAGGTGAGGTAATGGATAAATGAATAAGGAAAGAGTGCTCAGTGGTATGCAGGCAAGTGGTAAGTTGCACATAGGAAATCTGATTGGGGCATTAAGCAACTGGGTGAAACTCCAGGATAAATATGATTGTTTTTACTTTGTTGCAGACTGGCATGCCCTTACTACAGGCTATGCAGACACATCATCTATAAAAGAATCCACAAAAGACATTCTCATCAACTTTTTAGCAGCAGGCCTTGACCCAGAGAAATGCACGATATTTATCCAGTCAAGGGTTCTTGAACATGCTGAGTTACACTTGCTTCTCTCGATGATAACTCCACTCGGCTGGCTCGAAAGGGTTCCTACATACAAAGAAAAACAGCAGGAACTCAAAGACAGAGATTTATCCACTTATGGTTTCCTCGGTTACCCATTGCTCCAGACTGCTGATATCATTATTTACAGGGCGAAATATGTGCCGGTAGGGATAGACCAGGTACCACACCTTGAGATAAGTCGGGAGATTGCAAGGCGTTTCAATTATCTTTATAAAGAAATCTTCCCTGAACCGGAGGCATTGCTTACAGAGTTCCCGAAGGTGGTTGGTACTGATGGAAGAAAGATGTCCAAGAGCTATGACAATGCAATATATCTTTCTGATAAACCTGAAGAGGTTGAGCAAAAATTAAGGACAATGGTTACTGATCCTGCGAGGATAAAAAAGACAGATGCGGGGAATCCGGGATTATCCCCTGTATACCAGCTTCACAAGATCTTTTCCTCAAAAGAGGAGCAGGAAAAGGTAGCAGTAGGATGCAGGACAGCAGGCATTGGCTGTATTGAATGTAAAAAGATTCTTATCAAAAATGTCTTCAAGGTCATGGAACCAATCTGGCTAAAGCGTAATGAGCTCATAAATAATCCGGATGTCCTCCATGATATTGTGGATAAAGGTACGGAAAAGGCAAGGAAGGTTGCAGAAGAGACCATGAGGTTTGTCAGAGAAGCGATAGGGTTGTATTGAGCACCCTCTTAATCCGAAATATCCAGATATTGAACTCAAGGAGGGTTATAAATGCAGGATTGCAGGGAAGTCGTGATGACTCTCGATCCCGAGGTTGTGACGAAGTAAGAGAGTATCAAAGACATTTTCAAATCCGGGATATGTCCCGAGTTTCACTATTCAAGACTGACTCCTAAGGCATAATTCTTTTAAACTTTTCTGAAATACAAACAGATGCTCGTGCATGATGAGGAGGAGGAAGTTGTAAAGTTTTGACTTTTTCACCCAGAAGCCTGTTGCTTTGCAATTATGCTGAACTTTGATTATGTCCTCCTTCAAGGTTGTTCCTCCACCAACCATTTGGTCAAGGATTGTGTCACCTTCTTGTGAATATCTGAGTATAAGGTTTCTTACAACTTGTGGTGACCAGTTACCTTGGTAATCGGATCTGTGGGTTGCCCAGTTGCCTCTTTTTGGAAAGGACCAAACTGTGGTGCATTCGAGGTAAAAGTTTTCGGGTTGAAACCTCTTTAAACCCAAGCCGCCTTCTTAAGGTGTCATCCTGAACTCGTTTCAGGAACTCTCAAAGACGATCTTTGATCGAATTGTGGATAGAAGTAAAGAGACTATATCTAATAATCAAAAATCGTCAGGGAGATCGTTTGCGATCGATCTTTGATAGAATGATATGAAAAAGTCAACAGACTATAAGTATCATCGGAAATTACGCTTTCAATGATTAAGGTTGAACTTTGTTCAAAAAGGCAGTCTCTGTGCATAGACTATGAATATCATTTTGAAAAAAGTGGTAAAATAGCAAAATTTGTATTTTCGAACCTTATAGGCTTCTCAACAGGCTAAGCTAAATGTTCATTATAAAATGTTTTAAGATATTGTAAAAATGGGAGAATTTCTATGCCTTTATTCGAAGATATATTAAGTGTTTCTGTCGAAGAAATAGAGTTAGAACTAAGAGGATTAAAAGAAATATCATGGGCTGATTTTTGGCTCAATCCAAGGAGACTTAGGGGAAGTGACTTTTTAATGCGCTGGTCGCAGGGTGTTTGGAGTGAAAAACGCATTATTGACGCTATAAATTCGACTGGAGAATTCTTCGCTGTACCGTATGGCCCAAGTGGTACTGCGCCGACAAATGATGTGCGAGCCTTTGAGTTATATTTTGAGAGATTGGAGAAAGCTGGCTTAGGAAAGATTAAAAGGCCTGATCTTCTTATTTTCAACAAAAGAGATGAAGCGTTTATAACAGATTTCTTAGAAAAAATAGGCGGGGACAGTGAACTTCCATTTATACCTGAAAAAGAGTTGAAACATTTTATTCAAAAATCAAAATTAGCTGTTGAATGTGAAAATTCTCTCTGGGTAGCAGGGAAGATGCCCGATTATAAAACAGAACTTACTCCACAAAAAAGGCTTGGCAGCAAACTTGGATTAAAGAAGGGCGCAGTTTTACCTACCGTAATTATAAAAGAAGAAGATAGGATACCTTTAAATACGTGGCAGAAAGAAAATAAAATCCCCATTCATATTTGGCATGTTTTCTACGACAGAGCATTTGGATTAGCCTTTGATAAAGCAGAAAAGCTAATAAAAGAGGGATTGATCTTACCGACTACTCAAACATTTCAAGCGCCAGGTGGAGCTACCACCAACAAAGATATCTACAAATTTTATTATCATTATGCTTATCCACTCGGGATATCAAAAGAACAGCCCAGATTGGTACCTGATTACATTGAAGATAAAAACGGTCATATTTTGCCATATGTAAAATTTGAGGGTGGTTTTTTAGAGATAACTACCGAAGCGCTGAACTTATTAAGAGGGCTATAACATGAGCATGGTTAAGCTTCATCAAAAATTACCGGTTGAGTGGCATGAGCGTGAAAAGCTTCGCGAAAAAGGCCAATTCTGGACACCAAATTGGGTCGCTGAGGCAATGGTGGCTTATGTTTTAGATTATGCAGAACTTGTTTTCGATCCTGCAACTGGCAGAGGAGCTTTTTTTGAAGCATTAAAAAAAATTAGTCCTACAAGAAAAATTACTTTTTTTGGAACAGATATAGATGCTGATGTCCTATCTGATAATATATACAATGATCCATCCTGTATTGTTGAGCTAAGAGATTTTATTAAAAATCCACCCAGAAGAAAATTCAGAGCAATAGTAGCAAACCCGCCCTATCTTAGACACCATAGAATTGATGAAGAAACAAAACAGTTTTTAAAATATCTCTGTACAAAAATTACAGGTTTTATTATTGATGGGAGAGCCGGTTATCATGTTTATTTTCTTCTGCAGGCTTTAAATTTGTTGGAAACTAATGGAAAACTCGCATTTATAATGCCAGCCGATACTTGTGAAGGAACTTTTGCAAAAAAACTTTGGAATTGGATAACAGAAAATTATTGTTTAGAATGTGTTATCACTTTTGATAAAGATGCGACACCTTTCCCAAATGTTGATACTAATGCGGTAGTTTTTTTGATTAAAAAAGATAAACCAAAAAAAGAAATCTTTTGGATTAAAGTTAATCGAGCATATTCTAAGGATCTTTTTGTGTTTGTTTCATCACATTTCAAGCATACTTCCTTAGAAAATCTCTTCGTATCAAAACGAGACCTGAAGGAAGCATTAGCAACAGGTCTATCAAGACCTCAACAAAATCACATCGGGTATAAATATCATTTATCAGATTTTGCTACTGTAATGCGAGGTATTGCTACAGGTGCTAATGATTTTTTTTACCTTACACGAAAGCAAGCAGAGGAGTTGGAAATTCCATCAAAATATTTAAGGGTAGCCATTGGTAGAACGAAGGACGTAACAGGAGATACAATAACAAAAGAAGATGTTCAAGAACTTGAAAAAAATTTAAGACCGACACTACTTCTTTCAATTGATCAACCAGAAAATGATTTGCCCCTAAAAGTAATATCCTACGTTAGAAAAGGTGTAGAACTTGGATTGCCCGAACGTCCACTAATTAAGCAGCGCCACCCTTGGTTTAAAATGGAAAAACGAGAAGTTCCCGAATTACTTTTTGCATATTTAGGGCGAAGAAATACAAGATTTATTAAAAATGTTGCTGGCGTTCTTCCATTGACAGGCTTTCTTTGTGTTTATACAAAGAGTAAAGATGACAAGTTCGTAGACCGCCTTTGGAATATCTTGAATCATCCCGATACGCTAAAAAATTTGCAATTTGTCGGTAAAAGTTATGGTGCCGGAGCTATTAAAGTAGAACCACGGAGCTTAGAGAAATTACCTATTCCTGAATATATAGTTGATAAATATAATTTAAAAAAGCCATATGAATACCATGAAGACCAACTCGGTTTTATTTATGAAAAGAGAAGAAGATATCGCAGTAGGCATCGTATAAAAGAATGAAGTCCAAAATTCTTCTATCCTCTTTTATGCAAAGAAATCTTAAAGAGCCATCATAGTAAAGCTTCATCCTGAAAACAAACATATCCGCCCCCAAAATTCGCAGGCAGTTGCAGATATTGAGAGATACAGGCATTTTGGGAGTTAAGGGGAAAGAGCTGTATCGTTTCCGATAGCTCAAAGGGGGGCAAGCGTCAGCAAAATTTATTTCTTTTCGCTTTCTATAATTGCTTTCAGCTTTTCTTCTACCATAGGAATATCTCGCTTAACAACTTCCCAGACAATGTTGTAGTTTATTCCGAAATAGAAATGGGTTACTTTATTCCTCATTTTGATTATGTCTTTCCATGGAATATCTTTATGCCTTTCTTTAAATCTGGCTGAAAGGTGTTTGCTTGCCTCCCCTATGACTTCGATATTTCTCACGACAGCATGTTCTGCCATCTTATTTTTGAAGAAGTCTTTTTTGTTCATTCTCCCAGTGAATTCTTTGATGTCGGCGATGGCGGTGAGAATGTGGGAAACATAGATAAGGTCTTCTTTCATAGCAATGCTATCAAATCTTTTTTCACATATTTTTTGACAAGCGGGTGAATGCTATCGATGGTGCCGATGTCGATTTTTTTATTCGTCTTATCTTCCAGGACATTTTCAAGATGGGCCAAGTCCAGCAGCGAAAAATCTTTGGGAGGTTTTATGGCAATGTCTATATCATGATATTTTTTTTCGTTCCTCGCAAAACTGCCAAAAAGATAGGCCTTCTTTATCCCGGAGCTTTGAAGAATCTCCTTTATAGTCCTGACAAGATTTTCTCTATTCATAGTGTTTTAATTATACCAAAATCAAGACTCAAATGTTCAGCTTCAAAAGCTTCATCCTGAAAACAAACATATCCGCCCCAAAATCCGCCAGCAATTACAGATTCTGAGGGACAAAGGGATTCTGGAATTTAAAGGAAAAGGGAGGTATGGGACATTTTAAGGATGGGGTGTTATGGCAACAATGGTTATCTGTTTACTCCCGCAGCCATAATACCAGAAGATTCTGTATGCAGCAGGTGTGGATTGTTCAGCATAGGCCTCAAAGATTTTTTCTCCTGCCGGGCCTTTGAGTGAAGTGAATTCATGAGTCTTAAGTCCCGGATGTCTTGGGTTTTGGGATAAGAATTGAATTGTCTTTTTTACTGCTCTGTATCTTTTGGCAAGACCTTTATCTGCCTTTAGCCGGTTTAACTGTTCTTTTGCCTCATCAGTCAGGAATATATCGAACAAGAAAGATTCCTACAGTTCATTAAGATTTAGTTTTGAAATCCTGCCTTCAGAGGCGTCTTTAAGACCCTTGTGAAGGCTTTTTAGAGCCTCCTTGTTTTTATAAACCCATCTTTCGGAAGTGGGGATAGTTTCCAGAAGGGTTTCTAATCTGTCAAGCTCATCCATAGCAATAACAGCAGCTACCTTATGACCTTTTTTATCTGTTAAATACTGTTTGACTTTTATAAGTTCGCCTTCACTCTTTAATGCTGTCGGCATATATCCTCCTTCTGAAGTCTATTCCTAAAATAAATTATAACATAACAATAAACATATCCGTCCCAAAATCCGTCAGCCCGCAAAGTAGTGCAGAAGGACAAAAGAGCAGAAGTCAAAAGAGCGGAAGAACAATAGCGAGAACAATCCTTTTACTTTATAGCACGCATGCTATATAATGAATCCTGCCATGGGAGATTGAAATAGCCGGGCAAAGAATGAAAGATTACCTTTCAAGGAGGAGGATTGACCTATGAATCCAGTCGAACGTATAAAAGGAATTTTGTTCCATCCTAAGGAGGAGTGGCAGGCCATTTCCGGAGAAACCACAACCATCCCGGAGTTATACAAAACCTACATTGTTATCCTGGCAGCGATTGGGCCGGTGGCTTCCATTATCGGGATGTCCATCGTCGGCATAAGCTTACCTTTTGTAGGCTCATTCCGGATACCTATAACCACGTCTATTGCATATGCTGTTGTTCAGTACATACTGACCCTTGTCGGCGTGTATATCTTAGCCCTCATCATTAATACTTTGGCTCCCACCTTTTCAGGAGAGAAGAATCTTAATCAGGCTTTCAAGGTGGCTACCTATTCCTACACGCCTGGCTGGATAGTCGGAATTTTTACAATAATCCCCGCTCTGAGCATCTTAGGAATTTTGGGTCTTTACGGCCTGTATCTGCTGTACCTGGGACTTCCCATTCTTATGAAATCTCCTCAAGAAAAGTCCCTGGGATACACATTTGCGGTAGTCATCGCAGCCATTATCATTTTCGTGATCATCGGTATTGTCTCCCGCGCCTTTATTTCCTACCCTACGCCAGGTATAACGATGCCCAGAATGCAATAAAAAGTTAATCGATCAAGACCTTCAATGCACTGCGCCTGTGTGGATGTTTCAGTTTTCTGAGTGCTTTTGCCTCTATTTGTCTTACCCTTTCACGTGTAATA
>PEUB01000063.1:49146-54518 GCA_002780895.1 Nitrospirae bacterium CG02_land_8_20_14_3_00_41_53 | reverse complement strand
CTTATCAGCATAAATAAGCTCATATTCTTTCTTTGTATCAAAAAGAAGTGAATTTTTGCTCTGTTCGAGGTATTTGAGGAGGCTTAGTCTATCATCCTCCGGAAAGGGAACGCCTTTTTTCAAAAGGCTTATAATCTTTTCAATCTGCTCATCAGATAATTCTTTCATAGCAATTCTTCATCCTTCTTCTAAATATTTTTGTGGTGTCACAATCTTCAATTTAGAAGGCATATCTTTTATATCAAGAAGGTCTCTATCACCAGTTATTAGAAAGGTTACACCTGCTTTAAAGCAACATTCAAGTATCATATTATCCTCAGGGTCTCTGCAGATCGTTACCTTTTTCTCCGGTTGCACAATCTTTACTTTCGTCACAAAAGCAGCTATTCCAGAAACCAATGCTTTTAACTGGACATGATCAATCTTTTCTTCAGCTTCAAGTTCTAAAGGGACGTCACGATATTCTTTTAGGAGGGTTGGTGATACATATATATCTGCCTCTGCAAACGCTTTATTAACAGCTTTCTCAGGAACTCCGCCGAATGCAAAGGCAGAGATAAGCACACCCGTATCAATGACTACTTTATTTCTTCTTTTCGTATGTCTTTCTCCTTACTGATTTGACCGCATTATCAATGTCCTTCATGGTCAATTTTGTCTTCTTAAAAACCTCTTTTGCAACTTTAAAAGCTGCGTCAAGCCTGTCTTCAGGAGAAAGCACTGAAAGGATATAATCTTCTAGATCAATCTTTTGTGCTGTTGCTCTCATTTTAATCACCTCATCCAAATTCGTTTTTATCTTATTCTATATCAAAATACCCAATTTTTCTATAACCGAAAAAACCATCTTCAGAGATCATAACGTGCACCCAAAAGCATACATCTACTTACATAAGTGCATGTTTACTCAATTTTCTAACTCTCTGTTACTTTCACAATAGAATCCTTAATCACTTTAAGCAACTGTCTTAAATTCTGATCGCTTATGCTTAATGGAGGCATGATGACTATGACATTTCCGAGAGGTCTGATGAAGACCCCGTTTTCTCTCGCACGGTATGCAACACGCCAGCCCATCTTCTCTGACCAGTCATAAGGTTTTTTTGTCTTTTTATTTCTTACCAACTCTACACCAGCCATCAGTCCTATATTTCTAACATCTCCTACATACTTTAGATTCAGGACTTCCTTAAGCCATGTATCGAGAATCTCAATCTTTTTCTTAAGGCTTTTCAATACCTCTTCCTTTTCGAATAAATCAAGGCATGCAAGGGATGCAGCACATGCGAGGGGATTTCCAGTATATGAATGGCCATGGAAGAATGTTTTTAAGTCTTTAAACTCTCCGAGAAAGGCATTATATATATCATCTGTTGCTATGGTTACCGCCAAAGGCATATAACCACCTGTGATGCCCTTTGATAAGCACATAATATCTGGCGCAGCAGATTCATGTTCACAGGCAAACATCTTCCCGGTACGGCCGAAGCCAGTCGCTACTTCATCCGCTATCATCAGGATATTATACTTAGTGCATAATTCTCTAACACCTTTAAGGTATCCTGGAGGAGAGGTTATCATCCCGCCTGCTGCCTGGATAAGGGGCTCTATAATCAATGCTGCTATCTTACCTGAATGGGCATTGAATATCCCTTCCATCTTATCAAGACATGCAAACTTACATTCAGGATATTCTTTGCCAAGTTCACATCTATAGCAGTAGGGTGAAGGAGCTTTATAGGTCTTGAATAAAAGAGGTGTAAATGCTTTATGGAATATATCAATCCCGCCAACACTCACAGCGCCCATTGTATCTCCATGATATGCATTGTTAAGGGAAACAAATTTATTTTTTCCATCAACTCCTTTATGTCTCCAGTACTGGAATGCCATCTTAAGGGCAACCTCTACAGCAGTCGAGCCATTGTCAGAGTAGAAAACCTTGCATAATCCCCCCATGCCCCCCTTTTCTAAAGGGGGGGTGGGGGGATTACCGGTAAAGGGGAGATGGGGGGGTAATGACTTCTGAACTATTTGTACGAGTTTTTCTGCCAATTTTATGGCAGGCACATTACTCAGTCCCAATAATGTGCTGTGGGCGATTTTATCAAGCTGCTTCTTTATTGCATCATCTATCTCCTTTTTTCTGTGCCCGTGGATATTTACCCAGAGGGATGAGACGCCATCAAGATACCATCTGCCGTAAATGTCCTTTATAAAACAGTCCTTACCTTCAAAAATGATTATCGGCTTCTCCTCAAGCCATTCCTTCATCTGGGTAAAGGGATGCCAGATATATTGCTTGTCGAGTTCTTCGAGCCGCCTGTTTTCTTCGATAATACCCATGTCAATTATCCTTAGATAAAACTATAACATATCTAATTTAGCTGCAAGTATTCTCTCAATCCCTGCGTAATCCTTTATCAATGAGATATCCACAAAGCCTGCATCCTCGGCCATTTTTCTGACTGCATCTGCCTGGCTGATGCCAAGTTCTAATATGAGGCAGCCGCATTTATTTAAATATCCTCTTGCCTCAGGGATTATTGTCCTATAATAATCAAGGCCGTCTTCCCCTCCATCCAATGCCTCAACCGGCTCCCAGTCTTTAATCTCTATCTGCAAATTTTTTATATCATTCCTTTTGATATAAGGAGGGTTTGAAACTATTAAATCAAATTTGAAATTTGAAATTTGAAATTTGGAATTCTTTTCTATCGGCTCAAACAGGTTACCCTTTAAAAAAATCACATTATTTATCCTGTTAATCTCGGCGTTTTCCCTTGCATATCTAATCGCAATCTTTGATGTATCAGTGCCATAGACCTGTGCATCAGGAAATTCTCTGGCAAGTACGAGAGCAATGCAACCGCTTCCTGTGCAGAGGTCTAAAATACTTACAAATCCCCCCATCCCCCCTTTACTAAAGGGGGTTGTGGAGGGATTATCTTTGGGTAAGTGTGGATTTGATTTTTGACTTCTGACTGTCTTTATCGCTTCTTCTACCAGTAATTCGGTCTCAGGCCTTGGTATAAGGACACCTTTACATACCTTTATTTTTAAACCGCAAAATTCAGTATAACCAAGTATATACTGCAAGGGTTCTCTTTTTGCCCTTCTTCTCAGG
Source organism: Nitrospirae bacterium CG02_land_8_20_14_3_00_41_53 (assembly GCA_002780895.1). Taxonomy (GTDB): domain Bacteria; phylum Nitrospirota; class Thermodesulfovibrionia; order Thermodesulfovibrionales; family SM23-35; genus 0-14-3-00-41-53. Next base: position 51,391 of record PEUB01000063.1, on the reverse strand, counting down.
AGTTCATCTATCTTTGAAATACACTTTTCCGGAATCTGCGGATTATCTCTGTAAAGGGTTACTCTGTCTATCCATAGACAATCAGATATTATCATCTCAGCCTCTCTAATGGCATCTTCGATACCAGACTTTTTGAGAAAGTCTCTTGCCTTTTTTAATTTAGAGAGAGCGTTCATTTTTCATTCTTATAACCACACTTTTGTAAATACACCATGGAGCTTCTTGGGTGGGAACTTATAAAACTGGATGAATGTTGGTGTTGCCCGCTTTATGAAAGAGAATATTTTCCAGGCGATATTATCTGTGGCAATATCTTCAAGGCCATAGAATACAACCCTCTCTTCTATCCCTGCCTTCCTCATGATTTCTTCCACGTCTATCACTTCCATATATCCCACTTGTATCTCAAAGACCCTGAGGCCTTCTGCAATGTCCTCTTTAAAGGAACCGATAATACCAAAGGGATCATCCCTCTTGATGATAGACACAAATATGTTGTCCTCATAAATGATGCCATGAAAGAACATTGTTTGTGTTATGTAAAATGGGATCTCTTTTATATCCCTTATAAGAAATAGTGCCGTGCCTTTAATCCTTTCAGTTGTTGCGTGTACCCTTGTAAACTTATTAAGAAACTCATCTAAATGCATAAAATCCATCATCCCATAAAGTCTCTTCTGGCCCTTTGTATAAAAAATTATCATTGCAAGCGGTATCGAAGCAAGTAATAGTGACCAGTACCCACCATGAGGTATTTTATAGAAATTAGCACTAAGATAAGCTACATCAATAATTGTAGCAAAAAGAGAAACGACTACAAATATCCTCTTTTTCTTAAGATAAAAAATCCAGGTCATTAAGATGCCAGTTAGAAACATTGTCCCTGTAACTGCAAGGCCGTAAGCAGCAGCAAGACGATGCGATTCCATAAATTCCAACATTATGAAAAGGACTGCAGCAAGTAGAAACCAGTTGACCGAACCTATATATATCTGTGACCTCCTCTCAACAGAGGTATAATCCACCTTGAATATCGGCATAAGCCTTGTAGTTATCCCCTGATAAACTATCGAAAACATTCCGCTTATCATAGCCTGTGATGCTATGACGGTAGCTGAAATGCTCAATATAAGGAACGGTACATAGAGGTTTTTTGCATAGTGGAATACCATCTCGAAGAGTATATTCTTTGCTTCAGGATGATTCACTAAGAAAGCACCCTGTCCCAAGTAATTAATGACAAGTGCAAAAAAGACACCTATCCATGCCTGCCTTATCGGCCTGCCACCGAGGTGCCCCATATCCGCATACAGGGCCTCCCCTCCTGTTGCACAGAGTATAATCTCTCCAAGGGCAATGAAGCCTTTAAAGCCATTTTCAAGAAGAAATTTTATTCCCCAGTAAGGATTCAATGCCTTGAGAACATCGGGTGCTTCTGAGATAGAGAATATTCCCACAAGCGTAAGGGATATAAACCATATGCTCATAACTGGGCCAAATGCCCCGGCTATCTTTTCTGTACCCTTTCGCTGGAAGGTGAAAAGTACTATGGCAATCAATGCAGCAATAAAAACAATATTGGCCTTTGAAAGACCTTCGAGTCCAGGTATCAGTAAAGAACCTTCAACTGCGCTCAGTATGCTGATGGCCGGAGTGATTACGCCATCACCAATAAGCAAAGAGACCCCTATTATAGACAACAGCGCTACAAGGCCAACACTCCTTTTAGAGCGGAGGAGCGGCTGCAATATCTCTTTAAGCACAATCGTCCCGCCCTCACCCCTTTTACTCAGGCTCATGGCAAGCCATGCATACTGCACTGTAACAAGGGTTAATAGTGTCCAGACTATTAATGACAGGACTCCAAGGATGTTATCATTCGTGGAGCTAAGAAATAGGAATACTACTGTTACTGTATATATTGGACTTGTGCCAATGTCTCCAAAAACAAGACCGAGCGCCTTGATTATACCGCTCTTTGAAAGATTCTTTTCAGACATATTTTCTTTCCATTACTTTAACCAGAAAACGTCCTATTTATTTTATACATGGCGGGAAGAGTTAACAAGAAAAATCAGAAACATTTAAGATTTCCCTGAGATCCTCTCTCTTATATTTTTCTATTGGTAAATAGTAGCGATTGACACAAAAGAGAATTTTTTATAGTATAAGACATATTCGATTTTCGGGCGGATAGCTCAGCTGGGAGAGCACAGCCCTTACAAGGCTGGGGTCACAGGTTCAA
>PEUB01000063.1:47769-49138 GCA_002780895.1 Nitrospirae bacterium CG02_land_8_20_14_3_00_41_53 | reverse complement strand
ACTTTCACTTACACTTACAAGATTACCGTCGTTTATGGGGTGGTAGTTCAGCTCGGTTAGAACGCTGGCCTGTCAAGCCAGAGGTCACGGGTTCGAGTCCCGTCCACCCCGCCATAATTCTTATTTCTTCTTGCCTTTCATCAGCCTCTCATATTTTTCGATACCGACACATTCCTTTGCCGCTGGGCACCACTCAAGACATGTAGGCTTCATCTCACGGGATATAGTTCTTTTGCATCCCTTGCATACAATCTCTACCTCATCTGACCATATCTCGGAAGCAGTGTCACACCAGAAACACTTTATATTTTCCGGATAGGGCGTTTTTATCTCCCTGCTTCCCGGGCAACTATCCTTAATAGCCATAGTTACATTTTAAACAGTTTCATATTAATTTTCCAGAAATGTTCAGGTTTATTAAAAGCTTAGCAGAAAGCATTATCCAGGCAAAAGTTGACCTTTTAAAGCGGCATGTGTGCCTTTGGATTTAAATCAAGCCCTGAGATATTTTTTGTTATGAGATAGTGATATCCGGCTGCTGCAATCATGGCTGCATTGTCTGTGCACAATGATATAGATGGTATAAATATTTCTACTTCCTTTTCCTTTCCCATCTTCATTATTCTTTTCCGAAGCTCGTTATTTGAAGCCACCCCACCTGTAAGCGTAACCCTTTTAATGCGCTCTTTTTTAATCGCCCATTCTGTTTTTCTCACAAGCACGTCAACAATAGATGCCTGGAATGATGCGGCAATATCGTTTATTAGTTCTGGGTTCAGAGTTCTGAGTTCGGAATATTCACCCCCTCTCTCACCCTCCCCCCTCGAGGGGGAGGGAAGGGTGGGGGGGCTGACTGCTGACTTTGAAAAATTCAATACCGCTGTTTTCAATCCGCTGAAGCTGAAATCAAGGGATTCAGGCAGATATGCCCTCGGAAAATCTATTGCCTTTGGATTTCCATCCTGTGCGAGTTTCTCGATTATAGGGCCGCCAGGATACCCGAGGCCGAGAAGCTTTGAGACCTTATCATATGCCTCACCTGCGGCGTCATCCCTCGTCCTGCCGAGTTCTCTATATTTACCAAAGCCGTTAACCCGGTAAAGGCATGTATGGCCACCTGAGACAATGAGAGCAATGAATGGAAAGGACGGTTTTGGCTCCTCAAGGAATGATGAGAATATGTGGCCTTCAAGATGATTCACTGCGAGAAGCAGGAGTTGTTTTGAATAGCATACAGCCTTTGCAAAAGAACAGCCTACAAGCAAAGATCCTATCAGACCTGGGCCGTGGCAAACAGCAACACCGGATAAGTCTTCAAGTCTGACACCGGCAAGCTTTAAAGCCTCATTAACAACAGGCCATATCATCT
>PEUB01000063.1:45431-47761 GCA_002780895.1 Nitrospirae bacterium CG02_land_8_20_14_3_00_41_53 | reverse complement strand
CTGGTTCGAGATAATATTAGAAATTATTTTTATACCATTTTCGACTACAGAGGCTGATGTATCATCACATGACGTATCTATACCAAGGATAAGCATAACGGTTTCTCTTTCTCTCCAAAGTTAGCAAATAGCTTGCTACGGTCGTTTTATTGTTAAGATTTGTAGATTTTGTTAAGTAAAAAGATATTTCTTTATCCTTCCAACCTCGCCTCAATTTCTGACTTTAAATCTCTATAAGTCTTGTCCCTTAATGTTTTGAAGAATAAATCATAACTCATCGGTGAAAGAAATTTGAAATAATATTTCTGCTCCTTTTGCAGTTCATTAAGCCTTTTAAAATGTTCTTTAGCATAAAATAATTTTTTCTTGTTCTCATCACCAGCAGTTCCTTCATTTGCTTTATCATCTTTGATCTCAATTACAAGGATGTTATTCCTAATTCTGATGAAAAAGTCAGGATTAAAATTTCCTCGCTTTGGATGTTCACCCTTACGCCAGGAATACTCTATGCTATAAAAACCTATATCGGGAGACTTAATCCATGCATCAAGTGATTTGGCATTTTCTTCTTTAATAAGTCCTTTGATAAATCTTCGCTCAGGTTCATAGGCAGTCAATACTACATTTAGGGGTGTTTTAAAGTTATATCTGTTTTCCATTTTTACCATAGCAGATTTTGGTAAACTCTCATCTTCATCAAGTTCTTTCAGAAGCTTTATATCTTCAGCCTCTCCTAAATCCAGAGAATAATCATCCCAAAATATTGTGCTATCACGCCTTAGCGATCCAACGCCTAAACTATTACTCTTAATCGCCCGTGTATTAATTTTATATGGCTCTTTTGATCTTGGAACTATTCTTGGGAAAGTACTACTTTTCCTTTTGATTACGCCAAAAGCACGCAGTGTTTTCTGACGATTTTCCTCGCTAACCATTCCCGTTTTATCATTTACTTCTTTTAAAGACTGTTGGATAATTTTTGATATTTTTTCTCTTGTCCATTCTTCACTATAATCAGTACCAGCATCCATATCAAATACATAAAGCCTGTTAAAAATATCAGTAGCAACTTCTTTGACCGGGTACATTGTTTGATAGATAGAATATTCCTCTTTTTCTCTTATCCCTGTAATTACTGTCTCATACTCTGTTTCTTCAGGAACAATCCTATCCTGACTTGAATAAGTTATATAACCCTTTTTAAGCAATTCAAATTTATCCTCTTTTGAATATTCCTTTGTCTCTTCAAGCACTTTTTCATAATCAATCTGGTAAAGGTCAAAGTTATAATTTTCTTTTTTCTTCACAGGATAAAAATGAATCTTTTTTTCGATCTCTAATACCTCATCTACCAAATGCTTTATGCTCTTTGACCATTTATCATGATTGAAAACTGTTACGATTGGCTGAGTACTTTTATATGTTTCAGGCACTCTTAAGCCCCTTCCTAATACTTGTGCAATCAGAAGTTTTGAGTTGAAAGCCCTTTCTTCATGAGGAACAATCTGGAAAACATTTTTGACATCCCAGCCTTCAGAAAGCATGCTGACTGATGTAATCCATTCAATCGGGTTGCCCTTATCATCAACCCTTCTTAAAAGTGGAATGTTATCCTTATGTTCGTTGGCAGAAGTAACAATTAAGACCTTCTTAGCAGCATTTTCCTTGCTAATTTTTTCTTTCTTGGAAAGGAAGTCAATCAGCTTATCAGTAAGTTGCTTGCAAGCAGAAATATTTTTTGCAACAAGGATTGTTATAGGTTTTACCTTGCGGTATTTTACATTTTTGTTCTCAATATGATTTTCATAGATTTTCTGAAATTTCTCATTTTCATTGCCAGATGAGTCTTCTGCAACATAGCGGATGGATTTAACAAACCTTGCTTCTATTGAATCCCTCAAAGAAAAGCGGTGAATAACATCAGTAAAATAATCATCACCGATATAGCAAGTGCCCGAAAGATTGACCATAAATTTGAAGCCATATTTTTGATCAAGCAAAAATTCTTTCCATTTTTTAAGTGCAGCGTCAGAAGGGCTCATTAAATGGTGTGCCTCGTCGTTTAGTACCAGCTTCCTCCCGCTCTTTATCGGCATAAATAAGTTCATACTCTTTCTTTGTATCAAAAAGGAGGGAATGCTTGAGTTTATTGAGGTCGCTTATAAGAGCTTCTTTATAATGCTCAGGCAAAGATTTGCCCTTTTCTAAGTAGCTTATAATTTTATTAATGTGGTTTTCAGATAATTCTTTCATAATGCATCCTCGCAGGCTGAAGCCTGCGGCTACTCACCCCGTTCAGGAATTTCTGCTTAGAGAGGCCTAAACCAACA
>PEUB01000063.1:44012-45422 GCA_002780895.1 Nitrospirae bacterium CG02_land_8_20_14_3_00_41_53 | reverse complement strand
TCTTTTCCACATATCATTACCGATGTCCTTCATGTAGCCTTTCTTTTTTCCAAAGCCAATTTCAAGATAATCCCCTTCCTCGTCATACCATATCTTCATTTTTCCCATAAACTCTCACCTGCCTTTATTTTATCTGTAAAAAAAGAAGTAAGGATAAAACCCTCTCCGTTATCTACCTTTACAGCTACTAATAAATACTTCTTTGTAACTGGAGTTTGTTCATATTGGCTGCCATTTCTAACCTTGTAAGAATATGTTCTAATCTATTAGCTGTTAGTCGAATATTACGTCCTGAATAATCTTTGAACGTTATCATTTATAACGTCGATTTCTTCTTATGCCACTCTGTGCTATGTGATTGCAACCAGGAAACTCGAAGGCATATCTGTCTTATTCTATATCAAAATACCCTATTTTTCTATAGCTGAAAAAACATTATAAAATCAGAAGTTATGAATCCTCCAGACGACTTAAATCTATTGTCATATGCACAGTGATCTATTCTTCTTTAGATCTTTATTAGACAGGGGTTCAGGAGAAGAGGTTCGTTGACATGTAAGGGTTTTAGAATATGGGAGTTTGAGTGGTCATAATTGGCCTTAAGGATTATGCTCATATATAGTTACGTTATTTGGTAAAGAAGGTTCAAAAAATTTGTCTTTCAAGCCTGTATTAATTTTTATATCTATCAATGTTATCTCTATTCTGTTTGAATGAGTATCGTTTATGGTGAAGGAACCTATCGGGAATTCACCTTCTGAAGGCACGATTTCTATAGAGGATATACCTTCCAGGGGCTTTTTTGGTTTCAGGATCAGCCTGCTGCTTTTTTTCGATACATTAAACTCTTGCTGAATATTTCCAAATCCACTCAAAAGGGCTATTGGTGCCTGTCCATATGTATCCCTGTCAAATTTACCCCTGAATGCCTGCTTTTCTTTTTTCTGATATATGATTATCTCGCCATTATTAATCAAAACCTCCGGGGCTGTCTCGCCCTTATAATCCCACTTCATCTTCATCGGCCTTTTTATAAAGAACTGGCCTTTATATGTATCAGTGCGATTCAAGTCCTTTATATGGCTTTTCTGGATAAAATTCCCGCTTATATCTTTAATGTTCTCATATGCCTTTTGGATCCTTTTAATGTCCTCCCCAACGGATGCGGCAGCAACACTAACAGTGAACAGTAAAAAGTGAATAGCGAACAGTGAAAAAAAACAAACTGTAAAAGACAGGAGATTAATATTGAGCTGCTTATTAATTATCTTTTTAATTCTATTTAAATTTTCCATAGCTTCTGATAAAATCAACTCTATCATATTTTTGTTTATGTATAAGTATACCACGGGAGGGGGTGATAAATGGGCAAATACATGAGGTTTTTATTTTGAATTTATTCAATTAAAA
>PEUB01000063.1:43442-44002 GCA_002780895.1 Nitrospirae bacterium CG02_land_8_20_14_3_00_41_53 | reverse complement strand
TCATTCTGAGTGAAGCGAAGAATCTCATGTTTTCAAGGTGTTAAGAGACCCTTCACTTCGTTCAGGGTGACATTCTGAGGACTTTTGCAAGAGGCTCATTTGTCTGCATTTGGAGGTTACCATGTTTGGATTAGGATTCCCTGAATTAATAGTTATTTTTGTGGTTGCCCTTTTAATATTTGGTCCGAGTAAACTTCCATCACCTGGAAAGAGCTTGGGTGAGGCAATAAGAGGCTTTAAGAAAGAACTTCAAGACGAACCACTAAAAGAGAATAAAAAGATAGAAAAGCAGTGATTTTGTTTGCCTTTACCCTCCCCTTAATCCCCTCCCGTCAAGGGAGGGGAAACTAAAAGGGGGTGCCTCTCATCAAGGGAGGGGAACTTACCCACTTGAAATGAGAAAGAACCGATTAAGAAGAATAAAGCTGGCAGAATCCATGATAAATGCCGTAGTTTTGCTGCTCCGGCAAAACTGTCCATTCTGACTGTACCAGTTGAAGGGATATTCAAATGTGTTGGCTATCCCAGCGATGCGTAACTCCTCATTAGTCATGTCACTT
>PEUB01000063.1:42712-43434 GCA_002780895.1 Nitrospirae bacterium CG02_land_8_20_14_3_00_41_53 | reverse complement strand
AATCAATCATGCGAGGGTGGCGGAACTGGCAGACGCGCTGGACTTAGGATCCAGTGGGTAACTCCGTGGGGGTTCAAGTCCCCCCTCTCGCACCAGCAAGCACATCAACCACTTACGCCAATCTCTGTTACTTAAAGCCTTTAATATCAATGGTTTTACTACAGCACTATCCCTTAAATGCACTAATATCAATGGCTTACGGTGCTTATCCACTGTTCCTCTTTCCCCTCATTTTGGCCGACTGTAACCATTTTGTAACCATTTTGTAACCGTTCTTTTGTGTTCTGGTGCATCATAGATACCTTTTCAGATGCTCTCCTCAAATCTGCCTCGTTCACTATGTTGTAGCGGTCAAATACTGCCCTTGTTTTATGTCCTGAAATCTTCATGGCTACAAGTTCAGGGATACCAGCCCTTACCATATTTCTTACAGCGGTTCTTCTAAGGTCATGGAATATACGGCCTTCAAGCCTTGTATCTTTACAGGCTTTATCCCATATTTCCCTGAAGTCCTTAATCCTCTGGCCTTCCCTGAAGAACACATAAAGACATTTAGGATGATATTTATCTCTGATGGCCTTCTGTTTAAGAATGGCCTCGTAGAGTTCGCCAGTAAGATAAATAATCCTTGCCTCATCGTTCTTTGTAGTGCCAGCCTCAAGGGTGATCTTACCTTCAATGAGATTCACCTTAGGCCATTCGAGGGATAGAATCTCCCCTTT
>PEUB01000063.1:0-42660 GCA_002780895.1 Nitrospirae bacterium CG02_land_8_20_14_3_00_41_53 | reverse complement strand
GTCCTGACATTGTTTTCTTTGAGTTTAGGAATATAGGGAATCTGGATAACCTTCTTAGGAGTCTGTTTTGCAATGCCTCCGTTGATGAAAAAGTAATAGACCTGTCACTAACTTCTGATTTAAGGATTTTGAAGATGCTGTCCAGTATTACTCTGCTGTTCAAGTAGAGGCAGATTGCCTCATCACAAGGAATAAGGAGGACTATGTTGATGACGAAATCACTTTTAACTCCTGAAGAATTCCTTGCTTCGGTTGAAATCTGATGTTGTAAAAATTCAAGTTGGACTCTCTCGAGCCTTAAAAGGGGTATACCCAATCAGGAGGTCTTAGTAAGTTTCTTTTGTAAGCGAGCCAGTTAAACTCGTCAATAAATTTAACAAGAGTAAAAGGAGGGTTGAGATTTAAGTTTTAAGAAAGCCATAAAGCATGGTCATTAATACCAAACCTTTCCGTGCATTCATTAACCAACCCTTTAGCAATTCTTTTAACCTCAATTAGAAATCGGACATACTCTCTCCCTGAACCAATATAAAAGCCGTAGTGTGCTTTTATCTCATCATCCCACATTATAAAAATATTAGGATTGATGATATGGAGTGTCTTGCTTGTTGCAGTAGGCTCAAAATTTTTGTAATCTGGCTTCCATAATCCCAAAATTTCTTAAAAATATTTTCAATTTTTTCTTTGGTAATAGCATCTTCAAAGTTGAAATCAAAGATCGAATATTTCTGAACGGCCGAAAGCTCAGGATAAATTTCTATGATACAATTCTTTACTATGATACAATTCTTTAAATTAGAAGTTATAATATTATTATCGCGAAGCCTGCATCCCCACTTATTGAGAAACCATACTAAAAGGCTCCTTACTTCATTGACATCTAAATCTTTAGGGTGATATCTAAGCTTTTCCAAAAAGGCATTATTCCCCAAGACAGCTAAATAAGCAAAGTCGTAAGTTAAAAATTGCCTTTTAAATGTTATTGCTGCCCAGGAGATATCATCTAAATTAGGCATTTATATCTACCTCTTAAAACCATTGCTACTGCTTTATACTGTATACTGTTGAAGATTTCTATTATTTCACGGCTCATAGCCATACTCACGTAGCCTATTTTCTGCAATCATTAACTCTTCTTTCGTGAAAAGTTGCCGAAACTCTGGTTTTAGGACAAGTGCTTCCATACTGAGTGATAAACATCCACGCTTCCACAGAGCGATAAACCCACTCTGAACAAGGTCACCACTTCTAAGTAGTCTTTTAGCAGCATCAATTCCTCCATAATTACTAACCATGCGTATAAAATAGGTTGCGTTGTAATTACACTCTGACCTTGCATGATTATAAATGTCTACCATTGCTAAATGGAATCGCTGTTCTAATGACATTTGATTCATTTATAGACTTTCCTATATATACGACATAATCTCAGGGAATTTGGAAATAAATTTTTCTGGCGACAATACAAGAATTCCCAATTCTTCTCGTAATCTTCCTGCTGATCCTTCATCACATAAACCCTGGTCATTAGTTAGAAGAACATGCATTCCACCAAGATAACTATCTATTACAATCTGCCTATCACGGATTTTTACACCCTTTTTGGTTAAGTGATGAATCCTCTCTTGTAATTTTTCATTATTTGCCGCTTCTCCCCACGTGCCATCCAAACTCTTCCACGTCCCTACCAGATCATTCCAAGTGCCCACAGGACAATTTGGGAGAACTGGCAAAGACCTAGCGTAATTCAGTGGGCCACTTCCATATATAGGTACTCCTTTCTCTATCTCATCCATTGTTTTGAGAGTAATATAAAATTCTATTTCACCTTTCTGATGTATTTCTTTAATACGAACCATTTGGTTATGAACGTCTTCATTTGGCCTGAATAAAGCGATAATACAATTGGTATCTATGGCTACTTTTATCTTTTCCATCTTTCTAACTTAAAGAGGGTAAGATTACTTATAAATAAAATTAAACAAATGATCTGCCAGTTTAGGGTCAAGACTTTTTAAAATCTTGTACTGCTCAAGTGCAAGTCCTCTGTTGTCAATGAGTAAATAGGTAAGACCAAGACCATAATGAGCCATTGCAAAACCAGGTTTAATCCTTATTGCCTGTTTACATGCCTCAATAGCCTCTCTATACATACCTAATTCGACATAGGTTTTACCAAGATTATTGTAAGCCTCTGCATAATCAGGCTCGATCCTTATTGCCTGCTTGAAAGCTTCCATTGCTTCTCTATACATACCTGATTTGGAATAGGCTATACCGAGTCTATTATGAGCGTATGCATGAGCGTATGTAAAATCAGGATTGACCCTAACGGCTTGTTTATAGGCTTCTATTGCTTCTTTAAATAAACTATCCGCCTCATAGGAAAGACCAATCATTAACCAAAACGCTGCTATCTTTTTATAATCTTCAATATCTACATCTTTTAAGGCAGCGACCTTTCTGGCTGAAATCTTATCTTTTATAAGATTCACGGGTATTGCAAAGTTGAGGTTCTGGGCTTCTTCAATAAGGAATGTTGCAATGCCTATAACTTCACCGTTTTTGTTAAACACAGGTCCTCCGCTACTACCTTTTGATATAGGGGCTGTTATCTGAAGGATTTTCCTCTTTGGGTCAAGCTCTCTTATCCCGCTTAATACCCCATCAGATATTGTATTCTCAAGCCCTTCAGGACTGCTTATAACATAAACCTTCTCTCCAACACTTACCTTCTCTATGTCTCCAATCTTTATTACTGAAAGGTCTTTGCCTTTTGCTTTAAGTATGACAATATCGTTTTCTTTGTCTATATGTAACAGTCCTTCAACTTTTAAGAGCTTATCCCCTACCTTTACCTTTATATCTACAGCATTGCTTATAACATGATAATTCGTCACGATTGCCCCATCAGGTCTCACAATAAACCCGCTTCCCTGACTAATCGGCTTGTCCTGCTTATCGTAAGCAATGACAACTACTACAGCCTTGCTGTTTTCCTTAAAAATCCTGTCAGCATCAGCAAGGGAAATAGCTGGTATAATTAATGTAGTAACGAGAAAGGAAATAAAAAGATATTTAGAAAATAGAAATTGGACAGTTCTATTTTTTAACATTTTATTTTCCTACCCTTTGCCTTTTCCATTAGGTTTATCCAAAAATATCGCTATGGCTACCAGTTCTCTCAAAGATAATAATTCTCTCTTTTCTGTTAATCTTATAGATAAGTAACCAGTCAGGCTCTATATGGCATTCTCTGCGGTCTTTGAAATCGCCGGTTAAGGTATGGTCTCTGTAAGTTCTGCCCAACGGCTTTTCTTCTATCAATAGTCTAATTACCGTCTTTATCCTCTCAATGTCATGCCTGCCTGATTTCTCAATCTTTTTCAGGTCTTTTTTAAACTGCCTTGTGTAAAAAGGCTGTAACATTAAATCCCCAGCTTTTTGAACATATCATCTGCATCCTTGCATTTAACAAGCTCCTTGCCCTTATCGGTCTTTTTAAAAGTCTCCAGGGTAGTTTTGTTTGGTATCTTTACCTCAAAAGGTAAGCCTCTATGTAACCTCACCTGATTAAGAAATAGATTGACAGCATCAGATACTGTTAGCCCTAACCCCTTTAAAATATCCTCTGCATCGGTTTTTACATCCTCATCGGTTCTTGCCCTTATCATTGCTGTCTTTGCCATAGAAATAACCTCCCATCTTAAATTGTTACTTATATTGTAGCATAATTGAAATACAAAAAGTGAGTCAATAAAAATCCTTGCCCTGTGGATAACCATAGGACAGGGGATGATAGGATTATTCGGCTAACATTTTAGAGTCCAATCAAAAGGTCTCACTTAAAAACTGTAACCATTTTGTAACCATTTCTTCTAAAAACCTGCCAATCTTGCCCAACCCCTGCCAACATTGAGAAAAAAGAAAAACCCTTGATAATAAAGAATAATTCCTTAAAATCAAGGGCTTATAAAAGTTAGCTCAAAATGCTATTTTAGGACTTAGGATCCAGTGGGTAACTCCGTGGGGGTTCAAGTCCCCCCTCTCGCACCAGAATTGCTTTATAAATACTCCTTAATGCCTGTTTGTGACCTCAATCTCTGATAAATAATATCAGCTATCTTAAGGAGGTTGACTGTGTCTTCCTTGTTGTATATTGTTAGCAAATCCAGTGCCTCGCTGCTTCCCCTCCTTGCATACTCCCAGAGCTTTACAGCGTCATAGCCATTCATTCCCCTAACAGCCTCGTGCCTCTCGATTCCGAGATCCGTTTCAAGTCTCTTAAGCCCACTCTTAAATCCGAGTCTCCTTGAACCAAAGCAGATGTCAAAATGAAGTACATCAAACTTCAAATCAGGCATTGACCTATTGAGAAAGGGGATGTCGAAGGCAGAGCCATAAAATGTTATAAGGTATTTATATCTGGAAAGTTCTCTTTTTAGATTATCACGAGTAAGGTTTATATCCCTTAAAAAACATTTGTAGTCATAGCCGTCGTATATCCCGACCATAGTTGTATAGCCTCCGCTTTCAGGCATAAGACCGTTTGTCTCTATGTCTAAGCAGGCTGCCTCTCCTTTAAAGATATCGAAGAACCTCCAATGTTCTTTTCTCTTAACCGTACCTGTAAAATATGCAGCATTGCCATCATCTAACTCTCTTAGAGCAAGAGACAGATGCTCATCAAAGAGCCTTTTTTTATTAGGGCTTATGAAGTTTAAATATGAGGCATTTATGAAATCATCCCATGTTAATATTCCATTCCTCCAGAGTCTTTTTTCGAGCCTCTCGCCGATGCCGTTTAAAATGCTAAATGTGTTTTTTATCATATTCTATATCAGTCAGAAGGCAGGGTGAGTTTAATGACCTGATTTTTTTCTCCAATTTCCCCGATTTCTTTTCCATCAAATACTAACTTTAGCCCTCCAGCATTACCGATTTTTAATGAAAAAACATTTTTTGCCTGCAACTTCACTGACTCCCCTGGCTTCAGCAGCATCTCTTTTGCATCGGTATTGTCTATATTTACGGAAAGCCATGTGGTTTCAGTAGCAAAGACCTCAAGAATGTGTGGGGGATTTTTAGCTTCTAAAATACTTTCTTTTTTGGACTCGACAGAAGGTAAAGGTATCTCTTTTTTGGTCTCAACAGTGGCCGGAGGCAATATCTCCTTTTTAGTCTCGACGGGGGATGGGGTAATCCTGGGTTTTTCCCGCGAGGATGGGAATAGAATAAAAGCGATAGTTATTATTAACAGTACTAATAGAGATGGAATTAATAAGTACCTGATCTTCAGCTTTTTTTTATGCGCAATCTTTTTTTCAAGAATCTCTTTTTTTTCATCTTTTGGTGGCGATACCTCTTTAAGATAAGCATTTATAACAATCTCCGGGTCAATATTCAGTAGTTCAGCATATTCGCGAATATAGCCTTTTACATAAACCCCTGCAGGAAGCTTTTCAAATTCTTCATCCTCGATCGCCTTGAGTGATTCGTATCTTATTCTAAGGGTTTTGGATATTTCTCTGAGGTCCTGACCTGATTCTTCGCGCCTCTTCCTTAGGAGTTCCCCTACCAATGCGCCTCCTTACTTACAGGTGTTTTGACAATAATAACATATATTAAACCAATAAATCTGAGGAGCGCATTGTAAACACACTATGCTATTATAGCTAACAATGAATCGGGTTGTTGTGACAGGTATCGGTGCTGTTAGTCCTCTTGGAAATTCATTTAATGAATCATGGGAAGCAACAAAGGCAGGGCTGTCAGGCATATGTCCTATAACAAAATTTGATGTCTCTGATGTAAGTTGGAAGGTCGCAGGAGAGTTGAAAGGATTTTATGCAGGGAAATATCTTTCTCTAAAAGAGATAAACCGTCTTGACCCATTTGTGCATTATGCTGTTGCAGCAGCAATGATGGCAGCAGAAGATGCAGGATTGATTTCTTTTAACTCGTCACTTGTCACTTGTCACTCGTCACTCGATATGGGCGGGGTTATTATTGGTTCAAGCCGCGGTGGCATAAGCACAATAGAAAAAGAATTGAAAAAGAAATACTTAACAAGCATTACGCGTCACGCATCAAGAACATCTGCCTATCTTATGCCCTCAACAATGATCGGCATGGCCTCGTCTTATGTCGCTCAAAAACTTAGTATAAAAGGCTACTGTCTCGGTATATCCAATGCATGTGCGTCAGGCACAAATGCAGTAGGGGAGGCTTATAGATTAATCAGGTCAGGCTATCGGGGTCCTGTGTTATGTGGTGGTGCCGAGGCTCCTGTATGCAGGATATGTATTGAAGGATATGGATCATCAGGTGTTTTATCTAAGGTTAATGATTCCTCAGCGAGCAGGCCGTTTGACAGGACAAGGGATGGATTTGTCCTGTCAGAAGGTGCATGTATCTTTGTTTTGGAAGGTTACGAGAGTGCATTAAAAAGAGGTGCAAGGATATATGGGGAGATTTTAGGGTATGGGAATACAACAGATGCATTTCATCAAACAATACCATCGCCGGAAGGTGAGGCAAAGGCAATAAAGACAGCAATAGATGAGGCAGGATTGAATCCTGAAGATATTGATTTTATCAATGCACATGGTACATCAACACCCTTAGGTGATAAAACAGAGACCGTGGCAGTAAAGATGTCATTTGGCAATAGAGCCTATCATATCCCTGTAACTTCTATTAAATCCTTGACAGGCCATATGCTTGCTGCATCCGGAGCCCTTGAAACAGCTTTTACCCTGATGACTATGAACGAAGGAATTATCCCGCCGACAATCAACCTGAAAGAGAGAGACCCTGAATGCGATCTTGATTATGTGACCGAGACAAGGAGGGCTGAGATTAAGTTTGCTATTTCTAATTCATTCGGTTTTGGCGGAGTAAATGCTGTACTGGTTTTTAGAATCCCTCCTTAACCTCCCATTATTAAGGGGAGGAATGGTGGGGTTGGCCTGTAAACTCTCTTATTGCCTCGTCCTCTGGTGTTCCTGTATCGTTTCTATATTTAGGTGAGAAATGCATAACGGCAAGATTTTTAACCTCTGCTTCCCTCGCAATTCTTCCGGTAATCTTTGCTGTAAGGTGAAACCTTTCTAATGCCCTATCCCTATCTTTTCCCATAAAATGTGCCTCGCAATAGAGTGTGTCAGAGTCATGTACGAATTCGATAATCTTTTTAATATTTTCGTCGGTTATTGATACATCGGTAACATAAGATATCTTCTGACCTTTTGTTATATTTGCGACATCCTTTAACTCGTCAAGCTTATATCTCCTGTTAGAGACCAAGAACTCTGTATCTCCTGATATATGCTCTCTGATAGCCTTTTTCAGTTCTGAAAGCCACGGCCCTACAGAAAGCCCCATTTCTTTTAAGGAAGCTTTATTAATATTTATATGAAATTCTTCCTCGAGTGAGAAGGCGAGGCATGGTACCTGATGATCTAACTGGATTGCCTTTATCGTAAATAGAGGCTCTCTCAAGATAATACCGCTGAATTCAGATATCTTATAGTCTATCCTTTTAAAGCAGTTTTCAGCATGAAAGCTCGATACAATTATCTTATCTCCATTTATGCAATGGACCTCTATCTTCATCGGATATTCCTTTATAAGGTTCCATGTGTAGCCTCTGAGCTTGCCTTCTACACAGTCAGTTATATTTGATGGTCCATACACCCTCAAAGGTATCTCCCTCCTTAAAAGTGCCCTGAGAAGCGTATCAAATCCTATGAAGTGGTCTATATGTGTATGGGTTACAAAGACATCTGTTATCTTCTGAAGGTCGCCGGGCATGAGTCTGTGAATACTGCCTATATCGAATAAAAATGCCCTTTTTTCCCTCATTATCCTGACAAACAGAGAAGGGTCTTCAAATGGGCTATTTACAAGACTGTGAATGAATGTAGGTTTCATGAGTGATTATATCCTATTGTGATATAATAATACCAAATCAGCACAGAGCAAAGAGGGGAGGTAATATGTCTGAGCTTAGAAAGGATCCGATATCCGGCCGATGGGTTATTATCTCTGTGGAAAGAGGTAAAAGACCAACTGATTTTGTCTCTCCTTCACAGAGAAAAAAGGGTGGTTTCTGCCCATTCTGTCCGGGTAACGAGTATACTACACCACCAGAGATAATAGCCTTCAGACCTTCCGGTGCAAAGCCGAATTCGCCAGGGTGGACGTTAAGGGTCATGTCTAATAAGTTCCCTGCCCTCCAGATATATGGAGACCTGAACAGGACAGGAGAGGGCATTTTCGACAAGATGAACGGGATAGGTGCTCATGAGGTGATTGTAGAGACCCCTGATCACATACAATCTCTTGCCACGATGCCATTAAAGGCGGTTGAAGATGCACTATGGGCGTACTATTTAAGGCTCTCTGACCTGAGGAAGGATCGGCGTTTTAAGTATGCGCTGATATTCAAGAATGAAGGAGAGGCTGCGGGTGCATCACTTGAGCATTCCCATACCCAGTTAATCGCCCTGCCAATTATTCCTAAACTGGTAAAAGAAGAGACCGAGGCGTCAAGACGTTATTATGATTTAAAGGAAAGGTGTATTTTCTGTGATGTTATTAATCAGGAATTAGAGGATAGAAAGAGGGTAATATACGAAAACGCAAAATATGTTGCACTTGCACCATTTGCACCAAGGGCGCCCTTTGAGACATGGATATTACCTAAGAAGCATGAGTCGTGTTTCTACCCGCCGGACAAGAACTTTTCAGGTCTTGCAGAAATACTCCAGGTAATACTAAAACAGATAGACAAGATACTCGATGTGCCTCCTTATAATTTCGTAATACATACTTCTCCTTTTTATGATGAGGTAAACGATTACTACCACTGGCATATAGAGCTTGTGCCTAAGCTGACAAAGATTGCGGGTTTTGAGTGGGGCTCGGGTTTTTATATTAATCCTACACCTCCTGAGGAATCAGCCAGGTTTATGAGAGAGGCAAAGGTATGAAGATACTGATTGCAACTCCTGAGGCGGTACCTTATGTGAAGACTGGCGGCCTTGCAGATGTTGCAGGCACCTTATGGAAGGAATACAAAGATATAAAGGAAGAGGCATATATTATCCTGCCTCTTTATAAAAAGATAAAAGAGGGTCAATCACCGCCAGGGGATACCGGTGTTAAGATAAGGGTTCCCGTGGGAGACAGGGTTATAGAGGGGAGGATATTCAGCAATCAATCCTCATCTTATTTCATAGGGTGTGACGAATTTTTTGACAGACAGGAACTTTATGGTACACCGGAGGGAGATTATATTGATAATGCATCAAGATTTATATTTTTCTCGAGGGGGATACTCGAGACATGTAAGGCGCTGAACTTAAAACCAGATGTAATCCACTGCAACGACTGGCAAACAGGGCTTGTACCTCTTTATCTAAAGACAATATATAGCGCCGATAAATTTTTCAAAAATACAGCTACTCTATTTACAATACACAACCTTGGATATCAGGGTCTTTTCCCATCATCAGAAATGCCCCTCACAAATCTTGGGTGGAAGCTTTTCAACCCGGAAGGCATGGAATTCTACGGGAAGATAAATTTTCTTAAGGCAGGTATTATCTCAGCAGATATCCTGAACACAGTCAGTAATACTTATGCAAAGGAAATTCTAAATAAAGAGTTCGGTTTTGGTCTTGACGGCGTGTTGCGGGTAAGAGAGACTGACCTTTACGGTGTTATAAACGGCATAGATTATAAAGAGTGGGATCCATCAAGAGATGAGTTTATACCTGCCAATTATAGCCATGATGACATTTCAGGGAAGGTCTCCTGTAAAAAGGAGCTTATGAAATTCTTATTCGGGCCATCAGACATTCTAAATATCGGACGTATTCCGCTTATAGGTATGGTTGGAAGACTTTCTGCACAGAAGGGGTTAGACCTTGTTCTAAACTCTATTGATGAACTCTTGTCTTTTGGTGTAAGGCTTGTTATTCTGGGTAAGGGTGACGAATTATTCCAGAGAAGTTTCTCAGAGATAGCGAAAAAATATAAAGGTATGGTATCTGTTACCATTGGATTTGAAGAGACACTGGCCCACAGGATTTACGCAGGTTCAGACTTTTTCCTTATGCCATCGAGATATGAGCCGTGCGGGCTTGGCCAGCTTATAGCGCTCCGATATGGTTGTATTCCCATAGCAAGAAGGACAGGCGGACCAGTTGATACTATACAGGATTATGAACCTATGACCTCAAAAGGCACGGGTTTCCTTTTTTCTGATTACACTCCTTCTGCAATGCAGGATGCTGTTAAGAGGGCCCTTTGTGTTTATACAGATAGGGATAAAAGGCATAAGATGATAATAGATGGCATGAAGATGGATTTCTCATGGAAGAAATCAGCGGAAAGATATATTGAGCTTTATAGATCTGCTATAAAAAAAAGGCTTTAAAAGGTATTTGTAATGGATATAGCTTATAAACAAAAACTCACTGAAATAATTTTTGAAAACATCCGTGACGGCATTATAATGCTTGACAGAAACTACAGAATAATTGCTGTTAACAGCTCTGTGGAGAAATGGGCAGAAAAGCCTGTCTCTGAGCTCATAGATAAAAACTGCATAGATGCATTTCATGACATTACAGGGATATGTCCACATTGTGCAGCCAAGACGACATTCGAAACAGGTGAAGTCAATATTACGACGCAAAAAGGTAATCTTAAAGACACTACATATTACGCTGAACTTTCTGTTTATCCTGTAAAGAACGAGACAGGGGAGGTTATTGAATGTGTTGTATTTATTCAGGATATAACTGAGAGGATGCTTTCTCATGAAGAGACCCTCGGCCTCTATAACGAGGCAGCACAGAGAAATGAGTATCTTGAGGGCATTATAGAGGATTCAGCAGATGCGATAGTTACATCTGATATAAACGGTATTGTTAAATCCTGGAACAAGGGCGCAGAAAGGATATACGGGTTCACAAAGGAAGAGGCTATAGGGAGATTTTTACCTTTTGTTCCTGATTTCCTTATTGACCCTGAGCGTGAAAACAGCCAGAAAATAATGAATGGGGAGGTGCTGAAGGATGTCGAGACCTTCAGGAAGAGAAAAGATGGCACGATCATAACAGTCAGCCTTACGCTCTCTCCGGTTAGAGATGCGACAGGGAAGATTATAGGAATCAGTGGAATGTCCAGGGACATATCAGAGAAGAAAGGCGTTGAGAAAGAGCTGGTCAGGAGGAATCAGGAACTTTCACGACTTTTCTTTATCAGTTCGGCAATGAGGGAAACCCTTGAACTTGGCAGGTTGTTAAGAATGGTTCTTACAGCAGTTACTATGGGCGACGGCCTTGGTTTTAACCGGGCAATCCTTTTCCTTGTTGATGAGAAAAAGAATGTATTGAAAGGAGTCATGGGTGTAGGGCCTGCAAGCCCAGCAGAGGCGGGACAGATATGGGAGGGGTTAGAAAAAAAGACACTGTCTGAGATGATACATGAGATAGAAGTAAGTCCGTTGAAAAAGGATTCCTTTTTCGATAGACTCAGCCTCGGTATAGAGATACCTCTTTCAGGGGAAACAATCCTTACAAAGACCATTAGAGAGAAGAGGCCTTTTAATATCCAGAATGTAGCAGAAGAACCATTCTCAGATATAGTACTGATACAGCAGTTGGGTACACAGGCTTATGCTGTTTCGCCTCTGATATCAAGGGATAAGGTAATAGGTGTTATCTGGGCGGATAATCTCTTTAATAAAAGGCCTATCCTCGATGAGGATATGAGGTTTCTGAGTGCTTTTTCGAACCATGTTGCAACAGCTATTGAGAGCGCAAGGCTCTTTGAACAGGTTGCCCTTGCAGAGCAGGAACTTGAGAATATATTTGAGTCTATATCTGATATGGTTTATTTTACCAGCAAGGATTATGTGTTAAAGAGCATCAATAAGGCTGTCAGTAAAAGATTGGGTAAACCTCTGGAGGAAATTATAGGGAAGAAGTGCTATGAGGTATTTCATGGTATGAACGAACCGTGGGCAGAATGCCCCCACCACAAAACTGTTGAGACAAAGAAGGCATTTGTGGAAGAGGTTGAAGACCATTATCTGGGTGGTACATTTATTACCTCAAGCTCTCCAATATTTGATACAACAGGAGAATTTTTAGGTACAGTAAATGTAGTTAGTGATATAACAGAACTGAAAAACCTGCGTGAGCGGCTTATAATGACAGAAAGGATGGCTGCTCTCGGAGAGGTTGCAGCAAGGGTAGCCCATGAGATAAGGAATCCCCTTGTCTCTGTTGGTGGATTTGCGAGGAGGCTCGGAAAGAAGTTAGACGGAAATCTGAAGGAATATGCGGATATAATTGCAAGGGAAGTCGAAAGGCTTGAGGGCATACTGAATGAGATTCTCAGTTTTGTTAAAGAAACAAGGTTTGTAAAGGAAATAGTCAATCCTAATAGACTTATAGAAGAGGTTATCTCCCTGATAAAATCCGATCTTGAAGAGAGGAATATAGTCCTTGTCAGGGAATTTGGTGAGCCTGCCGAGATGTATATGGATCCTAACCGGATTAAAGAGGCGCTGCTTAATATACTGAAAAATGCGGTTCAGGCTGTGGGCAGCAACGGTACAATATTTGTAAAAACATATGTTAAAGATAATGCTGCGGTATTCGAGATAAAAGATACAGGCACGGGTATAGCTGAGGAAGACCTGCTGTTTATATTTGACCCTTTCTTTACTACGAAAACGGGAGGTACTGGACTCGGCCTTGCCATAACACACGGGATTATAGAAGAGCACAAAGGGAGTATTGAGTTAGAAAGCAAACCTGGTGCAGGAAGCACATTCAAGGTATTTATACCGTTGAATAATGTAATGGATGAGAAATGAAATTAAGGTAATGTCAAAAGTTTTATGAAAACCGAGGGTGAATATATGAAAAGAACAACCCCCTGCCCCCCTTTGTTAAGGGGGAATAAAGAAAGAGGGTGTTTACAATAATTCCCCCTTAGCAAAGGGGGATTAAGGGGGTTGTGAAAGAACAAATGGGAAACGATTCTCTACGAGCCGTAGGCCGAACAAGTCGGAATGACGGAAAGAAGGGGAGAGGCAAACAAGATTAACATAAGACATTGAAAACAAAAGGGCTTAAGCATTTTTGCTAAGAAACTTTTGACATTACGGAAATTAAGGGAGGGAGGAGTGATATGAAAATACTTGTGGTAGATGATGACCTGCACATTCAAAGGCTTTACAAAGAGGAGTTTGAGGAGGAGGGCTATGAAGTTGTTACAGCGTCCAATGGTAAAGATGCAATTGAGCTATTTGACAGTGAAGCCCCGGACATTGTCACGCTCGACATACTCTTACCCGATGTGGACGGTATCCGTCTCCTTAGGCAGATGAAGGAAAAGAGACCTAAGGTGCCTATTATTATGTCAACGGCTTATGATTACAGGGATGATTTTGCTGTATGGGCTTCAGAGGCATATATTGTAAAGTCATCAGACCTTGATGAGTTGAAGTCCACAATAAAAAAGCTGCTCGGCAGGCAATAATGTCCCCGGATATTTATCTTGAAAGCACACCTTTACATGAGGCACTGACAAAGTGGCTTAAAAGGCTTGATTCTGAAGGGATTGTCAGGCCCCTCTCAGGTGAAACAATCAAGGTTATAGATTCTCTCGAAAGGGTTACTGCAGAGGCAGTTATCGCAAAAATCTCTTCTCCCTTTTATCACTCATCAGCAATGGACGGCTATGCTGTAAGATTTGCAGATACCTTTGGTGTTTCAGAGAGAACTCCAAAGAGACTGAAAATAGGAGATCAGGCAGTTTATGTTGATACTGGCGATCCTATGCCTGAAGGGTTTAATGCTGTGATAATGATTGAGGATGTGAATATAATTAAAGCACAGAGCATAGAGCATAGAGCACAGAGCAATGACTTTATTGAAATTATTGCACCTGCGACACCCTGGCAGCATGTAAGGGTTATTGGTGAAGATATCGTGGCAACCGAATTAATACTCCCTGAAAATCATAGTATAAGGCCTGTTGACATAGGTGCAATGCTTGCAGGTGGGCATATAGAGGTGGTGGTTAGGAAAAGACCAAAAGTAGTTATTATCCCTACAGGTACAGAGATTGTAGAACCAGGCACTGAATTAAAAAAGGGGGATATTATCGAATACAACTCAAGAGTTCTCGGTGGACTTGTCTCTGAATGGGGAGGCAGGCCTGTCAGGTTCAGGATTATACCAGACAGGATCGAAGAACTGAAAAAGGCAATACTCGATGCCCATGGCATGGGAGATTTGATTGTTATTAATGCAGGTGCATCTGCTGGTTCAGAGGACTTTACTGCAAATGCTATAAACGAACTCGGGGAAGTGATACTTCATGGGGTAAGTATAAAACCGGGTAAGCCTGTTCTTATGGGATTGATAAGAGGCAAACCTGTCCTTGGCATCCCTGGATATCCAGTATCTGCATATATAACATTTAGTCTATTTGCTAAGCCCATTATTTATAAATGGCAGGGTCTTGAGATTGAAGAACCTGAAATACTGAGGGCAAAGATTTCAAGGCAGGCTGCATCGACCCTTGGACAGGAGGAATTCCTTAGGGTGAAGGTGGGAAAGGTCGGGGATAATTTTATAGCAACTCCTATTAGCCGTGGAGCAGGTGTACTTATGTCTCTTGTGCGTGCTGATGGATTTGTTCGAATACCTGCCATGTCTGAGGGTATTGGTGCAGGAACAGAGATAAATGTGGAGCTAATGAGATCTAAAGGCGATATTGAAAATACAATTGTCTGTATAGGAAGCCATGATAATGCCCTTGATCTGCTTGCGAACATATTAAAGAAGACGTATCCGATGTTTTCTCTCTCATCAGCCCATGTAGGCTCAATGGGCGGCCTGCTGGCATTAAAAAAGGGCGAGGCACATATGGCAGGAACACACCTGCTCGATGAGGAGACAGGGGAGTACAATGTATCATTTATAAAAAGACTTCTTCCTGATAAAAATATTCTGCTCATAAATCTTGTCTATAGAGAGCAAGGTCTTCTTGTGCCAAAAGGCAATCCCAAAAACATAAAGGGGTTTGAAGATTTAATAAGAAGTGATGTTGTATTTGTTAACAGACAGTCAGGTGCAGGAACAAGGCTTCTTACAGATAAATGTTTGAGAGAACTTGGTATAACCCCCAAAGATGTTAAAGGTTATGAAAGGGAGGAATACACACATATGGGTGTTGCATCTGCAGTGCTTACAGGTGTTGCAGACACAGGGCTTGCTATCCTTGCATCTGCGAGGGCACTAAATCTCGATTTCATTCCTATTGCCAAAGAAAGATATGACCTTGCAATCCCTCAAGAATTCTTTAAGGCAGAGATGCTCCGGTGTCTTGTAAGGATAATAAGGGAAGATACTGAGTTCAGGGATATGGTAATACGACTTGGAGGATATGATATATCAGATATGGGAAAGGTGATGTACGAAGGTTAGTTATCCTTCTTTCTGGGGTTCTCCTTTTTTCCCAACCTCTCCTTCAATAAGTCTTTTTGCCCCTATGAATCTTTTGAGATAAAATGGAGTTTCCAGACTATCAATAGTGACCTTCTTGCTCCTTGATGAGGCGTGTATAAAAAGGTCATTGCCGAGATAAATCCCTACATGTGAAGGGAAGGATGCGTATGTCCTGAAGAATACGAGGTCACCGATAGACAGATCTCCCTTATCAACAGAATTTCCTTTAGAAAATTGCTCCCTTGCCGATCGTGGAAGACCTATCCCGATCAGACCATAAACCCTCTGAACATATGCTGAACAGTCAATCCCGAGTAGGCTGCTTCCGCCGAATCTATAAGGTATATCAAGTAATTTTTTTGCGAAGAGGATGAGTCTGTCCTGCAGCCCTATTTCGCTGAGTTCTTTAGATTCAAATACTTTTTCTATATCTGCATCTATGCGAGCCTGTGAGATTATTGCTTCGTAGTTTTTTGTTTCGTCAGTTTTTAAATCGTTCAGTTGCACTGCAGGTTCTATAAGGATTTTCTGACCTGGTTTTAATAGGTCTGTTTCAAGACCATTGATATCTTTAAGTTCATCAATATCGATATCAAACCTCTTTGCAATCTTATAGATGTTATCGCCTTTTCTGACCGTATAAGTCTTCGGCCCGATTTTTTTCACAACGAGTTGGTGTCCGGCTTTAAGTTTAGTTGATTTAAGCTTATTTTTATGAGGAGCTTCTTTTTTACTTACTGGAATAGTTATCTTTGTGCCTGGTTTAAGATTATCTGGCCTTAGATTGTTGACTTTTATGATATCCTGTGTGCTGACCTTAAATTTCCTGGCTATTTTGGCTGGGTTGTCGCCTTTTTTTATTGTATAAGTCGTATTAGCGTAAATATTATTTGAGATAAAGATTGTGAGTATAAAAATAGCAGTAAAAAGATAAAGCCTTCTCATATCCACCTCCCGGAATTAAGCTGCCTCTCCCCGTACAAGGTCTTTAAGAGTCGGCAGCCCTGTAAGGTCTTTCAACCCAAAATACTGCAAGAATTCTCTTGTTGTTCCGTAAAGAAAGGGCCTGCCAGGTACCTCTTTACGCCCCATTATCTTTATAAGCCTTCTCTCGAGTAATGTCTTGATAGCACTGTCAGAATTGACACCCCTAAGTTGTTCAATCTCAGCCCTGATTATAGGTTGTTTATATGCTATTATGGCTAAGGTCTCGAGGGCAGGTACTGACAGTTTGCTTGAAATATGTATGCTTCTGAACTTCCTTACCCAGTCTGCATATTCAGGATTTGTAACCATCTGATAGCCATTTGCAATCTCAACTATCAGCAACCCCGCATTTCGATTTTTGTATTCAGCCATCAATTTCTCCATAAGCCTTTTTACCTCAGACTCTGGAAGTTCTATTATATCTTTTATAGCGGAAAGCGTTATCGGTTCCCCTGAAAGAAACAAAAATGTCTCAAGCGCTGATTTCTTTTCCCTGTCTTCCATTGCAAAGCAGTACAAATATAGCAGAAATCAGCTTAAAATTTCAAATGTTTTCTTCAGTTTTTTCTTCTTTTATGATTTCGTTTGTTTGCTCTTTAATACGCCTTCTATCGAATCCTTTCTTGCCCTTTCTCGCTGCAACTGGATGGCTGCGGAGTTTTAACACTGCCTCAATAGGAAGACGAGGTTTCGGTTTTTTCTTTTTTGAGGGTTTTTTCACTGAGATAATATACCTTAAAAAATTCTTAAGATTAAAGGATAAATTTCGAAAAGTTGTATAATATTAAGAGGCAGGCAAGGGAGATAGGTAAAAGAGGTATTTTCATATGAAGAGGATTGTCGTAAAGATAGGCAGTAATATAATTGCCCATGGAAAAGAAGGACTTGATACAAAAAGAATCTCATCTATAGCACGCGAAATAGCTGATCTGCACAATACAGGATATGACATAGTCATTGTCTCATCAGGTGCTATTGCTGCAGGTATGAAAAAACTCGGGTTAAAGGGAAAACCCAAAGATATAAAACTCAAACAGGCTGCAGCAGCAATCGGCCAGAGCAGTCTAATGTGGGCTTATGAAATAAGTTTTGGAGATTATGGGAAAAAGGTAGCACAGGTGTTACTTACACGTGATGATTTTTCTGATAGAAAAAAATATATTAACTCTAAAAACACACTCCTTACATTGCTTTCATACAGGATTGTTCCAATAATAAATGAGAATGATACCGTTGCAACTGATGAGATAAAATTTGGCGACAATGATTATCTTGCATCTCTCGTTGCAAGTATTATAGAGGCTGAGAGGCTTATAGTCCTTTCAGATGTTGATGGGCTTTATACCGAGGATCCGCGACATAGTGCAAAGGCAAAGATTATCGAATACGTTGAGGAAATAACACCTGAACTTGAGTTAAAGGCAGGCGGGGCAGGAAGCACAATAGGTACAGGTGGAATGTATTCAAAGGTCATTGCTGCAAAAAGGGCAGTAAGCAACGGCATTACAGTCCATATTATTAATGGGAAAAAAGATGGACTCCTGACATCTCTTATGGCAGGTAAGCACTGCGGTACTGTGTTTAATCCAAAAAAGGAAAAATTGTCTTCAAGAAAAGGATGGATTGCATACGGCAGCCGTTCAAAAGGGAACCTTGTTATGGATGAAGGTGCGGTAAATGCCTTGATACAAGGTGGTAAGAGTCTCCTTCCTTCGGGCATTATCTCTGTTGAAGGTGATTTTGAAACAGGTGATGCAGTCTACTGCATTGATTCAAAAGGGAACCGCATCGCTAAAGGTCTAACCAATTATTCCTCTCCCGAGATTGAGAAGATAAAGGGAAGAAAGACTTCAGAGATTGAAAAGACCCTTGGATATAAATACTCTGACGAGGCGATACACAGGGATAATCTGGTGCTGCTGGAAGATAGAAAAGGGAATATTCGGGTTTAAGTTGTTACCTCTGTTTTCTTATCCAGCAACTTTTTGACTATAGCAGTAAAGGTATTTGCCAGTTCAGGGTCAAATTGTTTCCCTGCCTCCCTTTTTAGCTCTAATAGGGCCTCTTGATAAGACCTTGCAGGACGGTAAGGCCGGGCTGAAATCATTGCTGAGAAGGCATCAGCAATTGCCAGCATTCGAGCCTCAAGCGGTATTCCCTCCCCCTTAAGACCTGAAGGATATCCACCACCATCCCACCTTTCATGATGGTAAAGTATAGCAGCCTTGGTTGGTAAGAGTTCTGGAATATCACCGATTATTTCAGCACCTACTGAAGGATGCCTCTTTATTACCTCCCAATCTTCACTACTTAACCTCTGTTTTTTATAAAGTATTCTATCGGTGATTCCAATCTTACCGATATCATGAAGCAGGGCAGCCCTGCTAAGATAGGCCAATTTTTCCTCTGATAGACCAATAGCCTTACCTAACATCTGGGCATACTTATTTACATCCCTTGAATGGGAATAGGTGTAAATGTCCCTTGCCTCTAAGGCAGTAGCCATACCTTCAATAAGATTTATAATGGGCCTTTTAATTTGAGCCTCATCTGCTCTTTGTGGCTTTCCTGATGCCAGTATACATTGATTGCCGCCAAGATTCTTAGCCTCGTATGCAGCACTATCAGCAGCATCAAGAAGGTCTCTACCCCTTATCCCATCCACTGGGCATGAGGCTATACCAAGGCTTGCAGTAAGTAAGACCTTCCTTTTTTTCATCTCTTTTTCAAGGCCTTCACGCATTCGCTCAGCTATAGAAAGGGCACTCTTAGAATCTGCCTCCGGTAGTAAAATGACAAACTCATCACCACCATATCGGAAGATCAGGTCAACCTCCCTGATCTGTTTTTTCATTATCCCTGCGGCCCTTCTAATAAGCTTATCACCAGCAATGTGTCCATACCTGTCGTTATACCTCTTGAAGAAATCCAGATCACAGAGGATTAAGGAAAACACACCCCCATATCTGAGCCGCTTCTTGAGTTTTTCTTCCAGACGCTCATTGAAGTAGCGTCTGTTAAACAGGCCGGTCAGGGCATCCAGGCGGGATTCTTCTTTAGCCTGTTTATAAAGGCGGGCATTCATAATAGCCCCAGATAACTGCCCGCATAAATGTTCTAATATCCCCCTTTCACCTTCTCCATAGCTGTCAGGGTGAAGACTTGAAAGATTGATGGTACCAAAAACCCTTCCTTTATAAAATAAGGGGGCATGAATAGTGGATCTTATTCCCTCTGATAGCCTGAGCTTACTTAAAGGAGATACCCGGTGCTGGGTGAGGTCAGGCTCTATCAGGGTCTCTTTATGTTTTGCTACCCAGCCTGTGTTTGTATCCTTCAATGGATAGGTAGAGCCAGGCCTTCGTTCTGTCTTTATTTTCTCAGAGACGGCAAGGTATCTTATCTTATCCCTCTCTATCAAGGCGATGGATAGACGGTCAAATGGGACCAGTTTCTTCAATTCCATAGCAAAGACTTCGTATACATTATCGAGGGTAAGATATGATGAAATGGTCCTTGTCAGGTTGTTAATGGCCTCCAGAAGTCTCTGCCGTTTCTTTATCTCTTCAAGGAGGATGGCATTCTTAATGGGCATAGCAATCTGGCCGGCTGTATGATAAAGTAGCTTTAACTCCCTCTCACCATAAGCATCTGGCCTTGTGCTGGCAATGACCAATGCCCCAAAGACCCTGTCTTCAGCCAAGAGTGGTATATAGACGATTGACCTTATACCATGTTTTAAGTGATACTCTCCTGTCCAGAATCTCCTATTTTTAGATAGGTCTGGTTCAGAGAGGATCTGCTTTGTAGTTGCTATATATTCTGTAGCCGTATCTTTCAGGGGGACAACATCACCGGTTTTCCATATTGATTTAATCCTTGAGGACAGGGACTGAAAATAAAGGTTTTCTCCCTTGATTGTTATAATACTTGCCCACTCAACAGGAATTGTCTTTCTAATCTCATCTGTAAATCTCTCACACATACGGGCTATATCAGGACTTGAAAGAATGATGCGGGTTAAATTACTAACAAATTCGATTTCTTCTTTAACCCGCCGGGAGACTATCTTTGAGCCTTTCTGAAGATAATTTATAGTTTTTAGTTCATAGCCTGGAGACATAAGTAATTCCTTTTTGCTCATGTTTTATCTCCTTACTTATGTATAATAATACTTTTTATAATTTTCAGCAATTTCAAAACAAAATCTAAATTTACCTGGCTTAATCTCATAAAAACACTCCTCTATCCAGTGCCCTTTTTTTCAAAATCTCCCTTGCATTCATAAATATTTCAATATACGTTTTATCCTGATAATCTTTATAAGTAAAGAGATGTGGTTTGTAAGTCCCGTTCTTATAAATAAGCGTTACCTCTCCATAGATCCCTTTCCCTAAATATATCCGGTGTGCATAGTTTTTTGTGGATGCAAGGACTATCTTTGAGAGTGTAAGATAACCAGGGTCAAGATTAATATATCTTTTACCCTTAGAAGACAGTACATCTTCAATTTCATTTGTCTTTAGCTTAACATCTGCAAGGGTTCCTGGGTCAATTAAGTTTTTAAAGAATATAAACTGTCTGAATAAGGGCCAGCCGAGTTCATCCTTATAGTAAGAAGAATAGTTCCATGTCATGGAAGGGCTTGCAAGTAAAATATCCCCGAAGTTTCTCTCGAGTATTTCTTTTGAATGATTAAATATTCCTGGATCAGCATAGAGTAACCCTATGAAGAGCAGCGATGGTTCAGGATACTTGACTTTCCCCATATTTATTAATTAAAAGTTGTACATATGACAGGGCAGACATGCCTCAAAGACTTTACAAAGCGATGATTTATTATAAATTGGCTTTGAATGTTTTAAATGAAAAATAAGTGTAGTTTTTAGTTGGCTATAAATGTGGTTAGCCAATACTTTAAGGTATCGCTGGTAAAGTCTTTTCGACACATCTGCCCTGTCAACGATTTGATTGTATATAGCATTAAAGTTATGGTTCATCAATAAGGCTATGGAATTTTTCGATAACACCCGGAGAGTCCCATTCTTCAGGACCTATTACCTTGTTTCTCAGTATCCCCTTCTTATCAATTATGAAAGTCTCAGGCACACCTGTAATCCCGAATTTTTTTGCAGCAGAACCATCAGGATTGAGATATATAGGAAAAGTATAACCATTTTTATTCATATAGCTAAAAGCCCTG
Source organism: Nitrospirae bacterium CG02_land_8_20_14_3_00_41_53 (assembly GCA_002780895.1). Taxonomy (GTDB): domain Bacteria; phylum Nitrospirota; class Thermodesulfovibrionia; order Thermodesulfovibrionales; family SM23-35; genus 0-14-3-00-41-53. The sequence continues at coordinate 20,925 of PEUB01000063.1, read as the reverse complement.
TCTCGATTATCTTTATAGAGAATGGTTATTAATTTGAATTTAGGGTGTTCTGACAGATTTCTAAACAACCCTTCAATAGCTGGCAATTCCTCTACGCATGACTCACACCATGTAGCCCAGAAATTAATAAATAAAACCGAGCCTTTCAGTTCAGAAAGTTTTAATTTGTTTTTATTGACATCAATAAGTTCAATATCCCAGATTGTGTCTATTCTCGGGCTATACTGATGCCTTACAATAAAGAAAACGATAGTAATTCCGGAAAGCAAGATTATCAGAAGGATAAAAGCCTTATTTTTCAAGATATGAATTCTTTCTTAGGGAATTAGTTAGCACCAGATAGGATAGGGATGGCTTCCTCGGCCTCTATAAATATAGGCGTGTCGCCTTCAAGGATAACATTTATTTTATGTATGCCTCTAAATCTTCCTTTAAGGATCTCTTCAGAAAGAGGATCCTCTATTACCTTTTGTACAGCCCTCCTCATAGGCCTTGCACCATATGTGGGCTGATAGTAGCGCTTTATTATCCATTCCTTTACTTCCGGAGATACCTCGATTACAAGTTCCTGTTCAAGCAGCATCATGTTTGTCTCTTCCACAAGTAAATCAATAATAGATAACAGATGCTCTTTTTCAAGTAAGTGGAATACCACTGTTTCATCAACACGGTTAAGAAACTCGGGGTTAAATGTCTTCTTAAGTTCATTCAGTACGTTTTCCTTTATCTTTTCATACACAACCTCAGATGAATTCAGCCGAAAACCAAGAGGTGTTGCATTTGCAATTATCCTTGCTCCGAGATTTGATGTCATTATAATTACGGTATTCCTGAAATCTACTTTCCTTCCAAAACTGTCTGTAAGTACTCCTTCGTCAAGAACCTGGAGGAGTATATTGAATACATCAGGATGTGCCTTTTCTATCTCATCAAAGAGTACCACAGAATACGGCCTCTTCCTTATCCTTTCCGTTAACTGCCCCCCCTCTTCATAACCGACATAGCCTGGCGGGGCTCCTGTAAGTCTGGAGACATTAAACCTCTCCATATATTCTGACATGTCTATCTTTACGAGGGAGGTCTCGTCGTTAAACATAAACCATGCTAATGCCTTTGCAAGTTCTGTCTTGCCAACACCTGTAGGGCCAAGGAAAAAGAACGAACCTATTGGTTTTTTACTTGACCTAAGTCCTGCCCTTGACCTTCTTATTGCTTTTGAGACAGCCTTTATGGCTTCTTCCTGGCCTATTATCCTTTTATGAAGGTTTTCCTCCATCTTTATGAGTTTCTCGGATTCTTTTTCTTCGAGTTTCGAGAGCGGTATACCTGTCATTTTAGATACCGTATATTCAACATCCTCCTCCATCACAGAAGGTATCTCCTTGTTTAAATTATCTATCCATTGTTTGTGCAACTGTTCATGAAGCCGCTTTAGTCGTTCTTCCTCTAACCGGACAGATGAGGCTTTTCCAATGTCGTGGAGCTTTATATACAGATTTTTCTCTCTTGAAAACCTCTGTATATCAGTCTCGAGTTCCTTCAATTCCTGAGGAGGGGTATATCGCTTTAGTTTGATCCTCGACCCTGTCTCATCTATAACATCTATTGCCTTATCAGGTAAATATCTATCAGAAATGTATCTATCAGATAACCTTGCTGCAATTTCTATTGCGTTATCGCTTATCTTGACTTTGTGATAAGACTCGTATCTGGGCTTCAGCCCCTTTAAGATATTTATTGTGTTTTCTATATTAGGGGGCTGTACATTAATTGGCTGGAACCTGCGTTCGAGGGCACCGTCTTTTTCTATGTATTTTCTGTACGCATCAGGTGTAGTTGCTCCAATACACTGTATTTCGCCCCGGGATAGGGCGGGTTTAAGCATACTCGATGCGTCGACAGAACCCTCTGCGGCACCAGCGCCTATAAGTGTGTGCAGTTCATCAATAAAGAGGATAATATTGTCTGATTGGATGATCTCCTTCATAACAATCTTGAGCCTTTCTTCAAATTGGCCTCTGTATTTAGTCCCTGCAATTAATGCACCGAGGTCAAGGGAGACGATGCGTTTACCTAACAGGCTGTCAGGGATGTCACCCGAAACAATCTTTTGGGCAAACCCTTCAACTATTGCTGTCTTTCCAACGCCGGGTTTACCAATAACTACAGGGTTGTTTTTAATCCTTCTGCCCAGTATCTGGATTAGACGTTCTATCTCATCTTCTCTGCTTATAACGGGATCAAGTTTTCCTTCCTTTGCCAGAAGGGTCAGGTCTCTCCCAAACTCGTCGAGTGCAGGGGTTGTACTCCTTTTCTCTCTTATATATGTATGTGTTCTTATGGAGAAGTTAATTGTTAGCTGTCTTGCTCCAAGGAGGTTGACACCGAAGTTTCGCAATATCTTGCCTCCTATGCCTTCCTCTTCCCTTATCAGACCAAGGAGAATGTGTTCGCTCCCGATATAATTGTGACCAAGGAGCCTTGCTTCTTCAACAGCAAGTTCAAGGACTTTTTTGGCCCGAGGCGTAAAAGGTATATCACCGAAGGTCATAAGGTTTGTCCCCTGAGGCAGGTTTCTTTCTATTCCTAGTCTAACTTCTTCTGGAGTTATACCCATCCTTTTTAAGACTGCTACAGGCAAGCCATCTTCTTCTTTTAAAACAGCAAGCAAAAGATGTTCTGTTCCCAGGTAGTCGTTTTGACGTTTTTCAGCTTCTTCCTTCGCATATATAATTACCTTTCTTCCACGCTCTGTAAACTTCTCAAACATTCTACCTCCTGAAACCTTCTAATACCATTGATTAAATATACTTTTTTTAAATGCTGAAAGTCAATAATGTGTCATTGAATCTCGAGAGAAGAAAAGAAGAAGGGGATCTCGTAAGAAGCAGATTCTTTCGAATCCGAGCCATGGACTATATTGTGCTCGATATCTGAGGCAAAATCAGCCCTGATTGTACCTGGAGCAGCATCCTTTGGGTTTGTCGCCCCCATGCTCTCTCTGACTTTATTAATTGCATTTTCTCCTTCAACAACCATTACCACAATCGGACCCTCTGACATAAAGCTGGTAAGACTTTCATAGAAAGGTCTTTCTTTATGCACAATATAAAATCCTTTTGCATCATCTTTGGATAACTTGAGCATCTTGAGGGCAGCAATCCTGAGCCCATTTTTTTCAAATCTTTTTATGACTTTACCGATCAGGTTTTTTCCCACGCCGTCCGGTTTAACTATTGATAATGTCCTTTCCATAATCCCTCCATCTATATTAATAGTCTTTTTATTAATTTCTTAACTGATGCACACGATTTTCTGAATTGTGCCTTTTCTTCTTTAGTGAGTTTTACCTCTGTGACCTTCTCAACGCCTTCTTTCCCAAGGATGACAGGCACACCCATGTAAAGGTCTTTTACGCCATACTCACCGTTGAGATAAGCCGTACAGGGAAGCATCCGTTTTTCATCGAGAAGAACTGCCTTGATCATCTGGAATGTAGAAGCAGCGGGAGCATAATACGCACTTCCTGATTTAAGTAAAGAGACTATTTCTGCACCGCCATTCCTTGTCCTTTCTATTAATAGCTCAATTTTCTTTTTAGGCAGAAGTTCTGTAACCGGTATGCCTTTTACAGTTGTAAATCTTGGAAGTGGTACCATGTCGTCACCGTGTCCTCCGAACACAAGTGCTTCTACATCTTCTGGTGACACATTCAATTCCCATGAGAGAAATGCTGTTAATCTCGAAGCATCAAGTATACCGCCCATACCCATAACTCGCTTGCAGGAGAATTCGGTGGTTTTCCATGCAAGCTGCGCCATAACGTCTATCGGATTAGTTACAACAATAATAATAGCATTTGGAGAGGCATTTGCAACCTCAATGCATGTTTCTTTGATTACATTTGCATTAGCATGAAGAAGATCATTCCTTGACATCCCGGGTTTTCTGGGAAACCCAGCAGTAATAACGACAATATCAGAACCTACAGTATCAGAATAATTATTTGTTCCTTTAATTGTAGACGATGAATTCCACAGCGGGCATGCTTCTGCGAGGTCGAGTGCCTTTCCTTGGGGCATCCCTTCTACTATATCAAAAAAGAACGACATCTGCAATGCCTGATTGCACAACAAGAAGTGCAGTTGTAGCACCAACATTTCCGGCCCCTATTATTGATACCTTTTCCCTCATTGTGGTCATAAATTATAAAGGAAAAATAAAAGATAATGTCAAATGAATTTCAGCCGTCAATATGTTCTTCAGGCAGCTTCTCGAGTTTTACCTTGGCGATCCTCTGTCCCACCATTTCTGAGATGGTTATCTTTTTATCCTCAATTTCAACTACATCACCGACTTTTGGAATTTTTTGAAGGGTGGTTAACAAAAAGCCACTCATGGTTTCATATTCTGTAGATTCCGGGATTTTTATTTTATAATCATCTCCCAGATCTCTTGTGCTGATGGATGCGTCTATGAGTAGTGTTCCGTCGCTGAGCTGAATAACAGGACTTTCGATGTCATATTCATCCCTTATTTCTCCTACAATTTCCTCTAAAAGATCCTCCATGGTCACAAGACCGGATACCCCACCATATTCATCTATAACTAAAGCCATATGAATCCTTTTTTTCTGCATCTCTTTCAGAAGATTGCTTATCTTCTTTGTCTCGGGGATGAAGAATGGTGGTTTAATAAGCTTTCTTATGTCTACCACTCCTTTTGATAGTGCATTCAGGAAATCCTTTGCATAGAGAATTCCTCGAATATCATTTAGGTCTTTACCTACAACCGGGTAACGAGAAAACTGTTCTTCTGTAATTAAGGATTTTATATCTTCTATAGACATGCTCAGGCCTATTTTTACCATCTGGGTAGAAGGTACCATGACTTCTTTAGCTGACATATCAATGAATTCGAATACACTATGGATAAGGGCCTGCTCTGTAGGTTCAAATACGCCTTGTTCACCACCTTCCCTAATGAGCATCCTAACCTCTTCTTCTGATACATAGGCCATTTCTGTCAATGTTTTTCTTCCGAATGGCTTGAGCAGCATATTCGTGCTGAATGTCAGCATCTTCACAAAGATGGTTGCTATCTTTGAAAATCCCTCAACAAATTTTGCTGTTTTGAGTCCAACCCCTTCAGGGTTTGCCAGGGCTATTGACTTTGGGATAAGTTCACCGAAGACCAGCAAAAAGTATGTTATCACAATTGTTACTGCGCCTATTGCAATGGCCTCGCTGGATGCGGCGATCGGTTCAAATGGAATCTCTCCAATAGCAGGTTTTATAATCTCTATTGCTGCTGCTCCGCCAATAGCTGCTGCAAGAGTACCAACAAGGGTAATGGCTATCTGAATGGTGGCGAGAAACCTGTCAGGTTCCTCTTTGAATTTATTCAATATCGCAGCAGTCTTATTCCCTTCTTCTAAAAGCTGCTTTATTCGGCTCTTTCTTAGTGTAACTACGGCTATCTCAGTTGCAGCAAAGAGACCATTTAAGAAAATAAAGATGATGATAAGAACGATATCAAACCACATAGTATTTTAGTGTTGAGACATTAATACTACTGATTGATGTTAAAGGTAATGATACTAACCCACCTTTGCCTCCCCTTGCTAAGGGGGGGTGTGGGGGTGTGTTTGATGAACTGTCACTTTCCATTGTAAATATTAACGTAATTTTTCAATTATAGCATCAGCTACTATTGATGTTGTTGCAGCTGTTGGGTCATCAGGCGTTGGCTTCATATCGTATGTCACATGTTTTCCCTCTGCTATTAAGGATGCTACAACGGTTTCTAATCTTTCAGCTGCCTTGAATTCCCCTAAATATTTGAGCATCAAAACCCCTGAGAGTATCATAGCAAGCGGGTTAACTTTGTTCAACCCTTTGTATTTTGGGGCGCTGCCATGAACAGGCTCGAACACGGCATACTCTTCTCCGAGGTTTGCGCCTGGTGCAAGGCCGAGCCCTCCTATAATGCCTGCTGCCAAATCGGATACAATATCACCATAAAGATTAGGAAGGACTATTACATCATAAAGCTCTGGTTTCTGAACAAGCTGCATACACATGTTATCCACTATCCTGTCTTCAAATTCAATGTCAGGATAAGTCTTTGCAACATTTCTTGCAGTTTCAAGAAAAAGCCCATCGGAATATTTCATAATATTTGCTTTATGGACCGCTGTAACTTTTTTTCTCTTATTTTTTCTTGAGTACTCGAATGCGAATCTTACAATTCGTTCAGTAGCATAAACAGAAATAGGTTTTATACTAATGCCTGAATCAGGTCTGATAATTTTTCCGGTCAATTCATTAATTAAATCTATAATTTTTTTTGCATCTGCTGAGCCTTTTTTGAATTCAATGCCAGCATATAAATCTTCAGTATTTTCTCTTATTATGACAAGGTCAATATCTTCATATCTTGTCCGTGTACCTTTGAAGGTTTTACATGGCCTAAGACAACAATAAAGGTCGAGAACCTGTCTGAGTCTAACATTAACACTCCTGAAGCCTGTTCCTACTGGAGTGGTAATAGGTCCTTTCAAGGCTACCTTGTTCTTTTTTATAGAATCAATTACTCTTTGAGGTAGAGGGGTTCCTTCTTTTTCAAAGACATCTATCCCTGCTTCCTGGATATCCCACTTAATAGCGACACCAGTAGCTTCAATAACCCGTTTTGTAGCCTCAGAGATTTCAGGGCCTATTCCATCTCCTGGGATTAATGTAACTGTATGCATTATGGATTTACTGTGAGCATTTTTCGCACAATTTCAGGATAAGTTGCAATAAATCTCAACTCATCATCTGTAAGCGGTTTTTGGGTGTGCAGATTTGCATATTGTGCGAGTTCGAGTACCATTCTTGCCTCATTGTCATCATGAAAATGTATACCGAGTTTGTCATAAACATGCCTGAAGCCTTTAATGCCCCCATACTCTCCTGTTGTTATTACCCTTCCAGTTTCAAGGAGTTCTGGTTCACCTCTCCCCACATCCTCTGGGTCATAAAGCTCATAGTTGCGCCTGTCTTTCAAGGCTCCGTCTGCATGTATTCCTGATTCATGAGCAAATGCGTTTGAGCCTACTCCTGGCTGGTTTATCGGTATTGGTATATTAAATGCGTATGATGCATATCTCCCGATTTTCCATGCCTTCTTAAGGTCTATATGCTCATCAAGAGGAAGTTTATCCTTAAGCCCGTGTGAGAATTTAAGTGCTAAGATTGTTGATACAAGGTCGCAATTGCCGCAACGCTCTCCATAACCGTTAACGGTTGTATTTATATATGAATCAACACCACATTCTATCGCTCCCTGTGCACCGGCAATGGAAACAGCCTCTGCCATTCCAAGGTCATTGTGGCAGTGCATTTCTAAAGGAAACTTTGTTGCGAGGGCAAGTGCCTTAGTCCTCTCATATATAGTTATTGGATCATCTGTACCGAGCGTGTCGCAGTATCTGAAGCGGTCTGCTCCTGCTTCCTTGCCTGCAGTGATGAATTCTATCAGCCGGTCAAGCTCTGTCCTTGAAGCATCTTCTGCATTTACCCCGATGGTTTCTGCGCCGAGCTCCCTTGCAGTCTTAACAGAATCAACAAGTGATTTAAGGATGTCCTTGAAGGTTTTTTTCCCCTGAAACTTGCCCTTTATCATTATCTCTGATGTCGAGATGGAGACATTTATATGTTTGAGTTCAGGACAGTTTTTAAAGCTAAGCCTTACATCCTCAGGTATTGCCCTGCACCAGCCCTCGAGGTGAATCCTTTTTATATCGCCGAGTTTCACAAGTTCGAGGTTTGCATTGATATAATTGACCTCGTGTTTAAGTGTTGGAAAACCTACTTCGCTCTGATAAATGCCCATTTCGTCAGAATAGATGTTTAACATCGTCTTAGATAATTTTGGGAGAAGTATCCTGGATGTCTGTACACCGTCTCTGTTTGTCACATCGATTAAATATACTTTACCTTTCATTTTTTTTAGCTCTCTTTTTTATAAAATTTATACCCCCGATTTATACACATTCAGGAACATGGATTTTAGCAGAAATAAGCATATTCAGGTTAAAATCAAGGGTGAGGTTAAGAATTTTCTTTGACTTAACCTTAGCCTAAACCTTTATTATTATTAGCACAAAATAATTAATATTACAATAACTTCTAAACTAATGTTCAACAACATGAAATAAATCCAAGCACCTTGACCACAGGGTATTAACCCTCGCATTTAAGGAAGTGCGGGGTATTCTCAAGGTGCTGGATAAATAAAGACTGGAAAAGAGAAGAACTCTTTGTTAAAATTAGAACCAGTTTTTATTGGAGGCATATTATGGATGTTAGAGGCCAGGTTGGAATAATTACAGGTGCGACACGTGGGATAGGAAAAGCAATAGCTGAGGGACTTGCTAAAAACGGCGTCAATCTGGCTATTGCAGGCAGAAACATTGATGCTGCTAAAGAAGTAGCAGCAGCTTTTACAGTATTTGGTGTTAAGGCTGTTGGAATAAAACTTGATGTATCGAAACCAGAAGATGTTATAAAGGCATTCGAGGACGTAGAGAAAGAATTCAACAGAATAGATATATTAATAAACAATGCCGGCATAACTAAAGATGGGCTTTTGATTAGAATGAGAGATGAAGACTGGGACTCAGTGATAGATACTAACCTTAAGGGAGTTTTTTTATGTACAAGGGAGGCCGTAAAGGTAATGTCGAGGCAGCGATATGGCAGGATAATAAATATTACATCAGTAGCTGCATTTATGGGTAATCCCGGGCAGACAAATTACAGCGCTTCAAAGGCAGGGATAGTCGGACTTACAAAGACAGTAGCGAGAGAATATGCAGTCAGGGGAATAACTGTGAATGCTGTTGCACCTGGCTTTATACAGACCGCAATGACAGATGTTCTTTCAGACAGGGTAAAGGAGGATATGAAGAAAATAATTCCGCTAGGAAGATTCGGCACAGCAGAGGATGTTGCAAATGCTGTTATTTTTCTTGCTTTACCCGATTCAGGCTACATAACCGGCCAAGTAATACACGTTAATGGCGGTATGTATATGTAGTTTAACTAAGGAGATCATTAATAGGACTGCATTCTTAACGCTTACTGTCATTGCGGCTTGTCCGCAATCCTTCTTTAAGAAAGATTCCAGACAAGCTGGAATGACATTCAATATAGACTTAATTATGAACTTCTCAGTAAGATTGATGATTTAAGCTTTCAGATTGAAGAAAATTTAAAATTGAAAATGGAGGTGAATTAATGGTAGAAGAAAAACTGAAGGAGATTATATCGAAACAACTCGGGGTGAATCCTTCCGAGGTTATATCTGAGGCATCTTTTGTTGAAGACCTTGGCGCGGATTCACTGGATACAGTTGAACTCGTTATGGCATTTGAAGAGGCGTTTGGAATTGAGATACCTGACGAGGATGCGGAGAAGATTGTAAAGGTCAAAGATGCTATAGAATATATTAATAAGAAAAAATCAGTCTAAGAGTCTTAGAGAAGCCTGATGGATAAAAAAAGAGTTGTAGTGACAGGGTTGGGCATGATTACACCACTTGGTATTGGTGTTGAAGATAGCTGGAACAGCCTTATCGCAGGCAGACCAGGTATAAGAAGGATCACCCATTTTGACTCTTCTAACTTCCCAACACAGATAGCAGGTGAAGTAGAAGGTTTTAACCCTGAAGATTACATCGAGCCAAAAGATATAAAGAAGATGGACCGGTTTATCCATTTTGCCATTGCTGCAGCAAAAATGGCGATAAATGATTCTGGGCTGAAGATAACAGATAGCAATGCAGAGAAGGTGGGGGTGGTTGTTGGATCCGGCATAGGTGGGCTGCATGCAATCGAACATTACCATTCTGTTTTTCTTGAGAAGGGGCCGAGGAGGATTTCTCCTTTTTTTATTCCTATGCTGGTAATAAATCTTGCTTCTGGACAGATATCAATTAAAATTGGAGCTAAAGGGCCAAACTCTGCAGTGGCTACGGCCTGTGCTACAGGAAGTCATTCAATCGGAGATGCGTATAAGATTATTCAAAGGGGCGATGCAGATGCCATGATTGCCGGGGGCACAGAGGCAGTAATAACACCTTTGGGTATAGGCGGATTTAATGCGATGAAGACATTGTCAACAAGAAACGATGAACCAGAAAAGGCAAGTAGACCATTTGACATTGATAGAGACGGTTTTGTGATGGGAGAGGGTGCTGGCATCGTAATACTTGAGAGCCTCGAGAGCGCTATGGATAGAGGCGCAAAGATATATGCAGAGATAGTCGGATATGGTATGACAGCTGATGCATACCATATAACTGCTCCTGCTCCTGGTGGAGAGGGTGCTGCAAGATGTATGAAAATAACCCTGAAGGATGGAAGCGTTAATCCTTCAGAGGTGGATTACATAAATGCCCATGGTACCTCCACAAAATATGGAGATGAGATCGAAACCAATGCTATAAAAACAGTTTTTGGAGAGCATGCTTATAAGGTAGCAATCAGTTCAACAAAATCTATGATAGGTCATTTGCTCGGTGCAGCAGGGGGTGTTGAAGCAGTTATAGTTATTTTAAGTATTTACAATGATATTATTCCGCCAACGATAAATCTGGACAAACCAGACCCTAAATGTGACCTCGATTATGTACCTTATAAATCAAGAAGAATGACAGTTAATTATGCCTTATCAAATTCGTTCGGCTTCGGTGGAACCAATGCCTGTCTTCTTTTTAAAAAATTTGGAGTTTAACTCCTTTGATGTCTGAGCAGGATATCACTGAATTAGAAAAGCGACTCGGTTATCTCTTCAAGAAAAAAGAGCTTCTCATGGAGGCCCTGACCCACAGATCTTTCTATCATGAAAACCCGGATAAGTCGCCTGTCCATAATGAAAGGCTTGAATTCCTCGGCGATTCTGTACTGGGTTTTATAATAGTTGAACATCTCTTTTTATCCAAAAACAAATTTACGGAATCAGCCATGGCTAAGACTAAATCCTATCTCGTTAAGGGATCTATACTTTCTGAGATTGCAAGTTCTATATCCCTTGGAAAATATCTCAGACTCGGGAAAGGCGAGGAGGCTACGGGAGGCAGAACGAAAAGATCTTTGTTGGAAGATGCGATGGAAGCTGTTTTAGGTGCAGTTTACCTTGATGGTGGATATAAAAAAGCTAAGGAACTTATACTGGGATTGTTTAAAGAAAAAATAGATACTATACTGAGTTCTGGTGAATTCCACGATTTTAAAACAGAACTACAGGAAAAGACTCAACTACTTTTCAGTACCATACCTGAATATAAAATGATAAAGCAGGAGGGTGAAGAACATAAAAAGATTTTTATAATAGAAGTCTATATTGCCGGAAAAAAGTTTGGGAGAGGGTATGGAAAAAGTAAAAAAGAGGCAGAAACAATCGCAGCTAAAGAGGCGATGAAGAAACTCAGTAGTAAGAAAACATAATTTGACGAGTCCCTACAATTTTGATAAGCTCTTTTTTAGATACTAATGAGTTTATTAGTAATGCAACATGGTCGTCATTCCTGCGAACAGACTGTGTCACAATTGTCATCCTGAACTCGTTTCAGGATCTCAGTCGTTTGTAACATGTCGAAATTATGAGATTCTGAAATAAATTCAGAATGACAAAACAGGCATTTCTCGGATTGTGACACAGTGGGGAACAAAGACCTTTTCTCTTTTTAGAAGTACTTAGTGGGGAAGCAATACCCTTTAACTACTTTTTAAAAATTTTCTGCATTATCTCAGGAAACTTGTTTTTAAAGTTCGGATATGCCCTTCCAAGAAACAGCTTCAGTCCTTTAATCTCATGCTTTAAGTCCCCAATTTCTTTAAGAGCAGCATTAACAGCCTCAAGCTTTTCTGTTAGTGTTACAAGTTCTCTCTCAAGGAGCTTAATTTTTTCTTCCATTATTATTTCTTCTTTCAATTTTCCCTCTCCATTTATTTTTTTGAAAGTGATTCATATTAAAACTATCTTTTCATATCTGGCACTTATTATACCAGAAATAGTGCCTTATATTGAGGTCTTGAATTATATCATCAATTCTGTTTTTTAAAAGGCATTCTAATAGCTTTCTTGTATATAAAAAGAATGTCTTCTTAAAGAACGTTCACTATTCAGAGTGACGAAATGAGAGTTTTCCAACAGCCTGTTAAAAGTTAACATTTTTAGTTTCATGTTATCATAAAATAAGTATATGGCTTATTTGATATTAAGAGTGATGATAAATGCCCTCTCCATTGCAGCGGCTATAAAGCTTGTAGATGGCATAACATTTACAGGTGAGTGGTGGAAGATGATTATTATAGGAGCGGTTTTCGGAATCGTGAATTCACTCTTAAAGCCAATTATGATGATTTTCACTTTCCCTTTAATCGTGCTAACTTTGGGTATCTTTACCCTTGTTGTCAATGCACTGATGTTGATAATAACTGCAGGACTCTCAGGGCCTTTACACCTTGGCTTAAAGATTGATGGTTTTTGGCCTGCATTCTGGGGAGCTTTAATTGTAAGCATTGTAAGCATGCTGCTTTCATGGCTTACAGGGCTTAGGGACATTAAATCATAGATATCAAGCGATTCCTTTTGCCAAAAGGCATTGACTTTTTACGTAAACATAAAAGAAGATAAGTTTCTAAAGAAGGTTTTAATTTATGAAGAGAAAGGCAAAAAAGAGCTTAAAATAGCTTAGTAAATGGAAAATATTCTAAAAATACTACCTAATACTTTTATACCACTCTTTGTTGCGATTGATGTGTTTCTGCTCCTTCCCATTTTTATCTCAATGACTGAGGAGTTATCAAGGGCAAAGAAACGGGCAGTAGTCAGGGAGTCAATACTCACGGCCTTGATTGTAGGCCTTTTATTTATAGCATTAGGTGAAGTAATTTTTAGAATATTGGGGATTACTGCAGATGATTTTAAGATAGCTGGCGGACTTGTACTCCTTGTATTTGCAATTCTTGACCTCGTAAAGAGTGGTGAGGAACGGCGAAAACCTGTCGGTAAGATGGGCGTGGTGCCTATCGGAGTGCCTTTAATTGTAGGGCCTGCAGTGCTTACTACCATCCTGGTTCTTGTAGATCATTACGGTATCATTCCTACAATTATTTCACTGATGATTAATCTATTCATCGTCTGGATTTCGTTGATTAAGGCCGAGCGGATTATAAATTTCGTTGGTAGAGGTGGTATAATTGGAATTTCGAAGATTATGGCACTTCTTCTTGCATCGATTGCAATAATGATGATACGGATAGGGGTCGAGAATATTATTAAGCAAAACATTTAAACTTATAAAAATAAGTTGAAGATATCACCCCTTCCCTAACCCTCCCCCGTCAAGGGGAGGGAAGGGTGGGGGTTAATAGGAGAATACAGTATGCTTATTGGAATTATCGCTGATACTCATGATAATTTGATTCCCACAAGGAAAGCTATCGAACTATTTAATAACAAAAAAGTAGAATATGTAATTCATGCAGGGGATTACACTTCGCCTTTTACATTAAAACTATTTAAGAAACTCAACTGCAAATATGTCGGTATATTCGGCAATAATGATGGAGACAAGCTTTTGCTTTTAGAGAGATCTGAGGGCAATATTCATAACCAGCCGTATATATTCTCGCTGAACAATAAAAAAATCATCGTGTTGCATGAACATCATGTTGTTGATGCACTCGCTGACAGTGGTCACTTTGACCTTGTTATCTACGGACATACTCATAAGCCTGATATAAGGAAGGTTAAGAACACCCTGATTGTTAATCCAGGTGAGGCTGGCACCTGGCTTTACGGGAAATCAACTGTTGCACTGGCAGATTTAGATAAAATGGAAGCAGAGATTATCGAGCTTTAAGCAGTTATTCCATCTATCCTCGTTAGGCCGGATTCTACGGCCATCCTTATTGCCTCACTGTATTCTCTCCCGGTAATCCTTCTGTCAAGAGGCGGGTTATCAAATGCCTTAAAACATGGATGATACTGGTCCATAATATTTATGTATGTATCTTTTGAAACCTCCCCGGCAATGAATTTAACAACACCTGCGGTACCTGCAATTCCTTCAGGCAATACAAGATGCCTCACAAGAAGTCCTCTCATGGCAATTCCCCTATTATCTATTAAGAGGTCTCCGACCTGTTTGTGCATCTCTTTTATTGCTGCCTTTGCAGCCTCTGGATAATCTTCTGCATTTGAGTACCTTAACGCCATATCAGGGTCTGAGTATTTAAAATCAGGCATGTAAATATCAACAATACCATCCAGAAGCCTTATTGTTTGAAGCGATTCATATCCGCCGCAGTTATAGACAATAGGGATGTTAAGTCCTTTCTCGGAAGCAATTCGGAGAGACCTGAGTATCATCGGCGTCTGATGTGCTGGGGTAACAAGGTTTATGTTATGACACCCTTCATGCTGCAACGAAAGCATAATATCTGCAAGTTTTTCAAAGGATATCTCAGAACCCTCTCCAAGATGGCTTATTGAATAATTCTGGCAGAATATACAGTCAAGGTTACAGTTTCCAAAGAAGATGGTGCCAGAGCCTAATTTTCCTACAAGTGGTCTTTCTTCACCAAAATGAGGACCCCAGCTGGATATAAATGGTTTGTCTCCAGTTCTACAAAACCCCCTCTGTTCAGAGGTCCTGTCAATCTCGCATTTCCTTGGACATAAGGTACATTTTTTCAGAATATCTTCTGCCTTCCTGATCTTATCAGACAATACACCTGGGGGAAGTTGGAGATAAGATGGTGTAAACTTGTCTTGTAACTTTTTCAATAATTCCCTTTAGATTCAATTAATATGGATATTTTAAAAAATATAGTAACAAAAAATATACTCTCTATGACCGTGACTGTGCGGGCGTCTGATTGACTTAACAAGAAATTAATCATTATAATTCTTAGATTATTTATTATGGGATGGCAATGGAAGAAATCAACGAACTGATAGAGCAAAGAATCAAAAAACTTGCGGAATTACGGCAGTCAGGTATTGAACCATTCGGCAGCTCATTTTATGCAGAAGACCATGCATCAGAACTCCTTAATAAATTTGGATCTGTGGCAAAAGAAGCCCTTGAAGCCAATCCTGTTTCCTGTTCTCTTGCAGGCAGGATTATTTCTATGAGGGACTTTGGTAAGGCTGCTTTTGCTCATATACAGGATACAACAGGGAAGATACAGGTCTATTTTAAAAAAGATATGCTTGGTGAAAAACAGATTATTGTTAAAAAACTTGATATAGGAGATATAATCGGCTTAAAAGGTAAACTGTTCAGGACTAAAACTGATGAACTTACTGTTGAGGTTAATGATCTTGTTTTTCTGACGAAGTCCCTGAGGTCTCTTCCTGAAAAGTGGCATGGTTTAAAGGATATCGAAACAAGATACAGACAGAGATATGTGGATTTGATAGTTAACCCTGAAGTGCGGCAGACGTTCGTTAAAAAGAGTATTATCATAAAGGCAATTAGAGACTTCCTTGAATCAAAGGGTTTTATTGAGGTTGAGACACCAATGATGCACCCAATCCCTGGAGGTGCAACAGCAAGGCCATTTAAAACACACCATAACGCTCTTGGTATAGACTTATATCTCAGGATTGCTCCGGAGCTTTATTTAAAAAGACTTCTTGTCGGAGGTTATGAGCGGGTATATGAACTGAACAGGAATTTCAGGAATGAGGGTATATCTACAAAACACAACCCGGAATTTTCAATGCTCGAATTCTATATCGCATACAGAGACTATCACTTCCTCATGTCTTTTACTGAGGAATTAATTACCCATGTTTCAAAAAAGACTCTCGGAACGTTAAAAATACCATACGGGGATACAATCATAGACCTGACCCCTCCGTGGCCGAGGATATCAATGCTCGAGGCATTAATGCAGAAAGGGGTGCCGCAAGAGATATTTAATGGTAGCGAAAAGGCAAGGGCATGGGCAAAAGCAAATAAGATAGAAATTGAAGAGGGTGCATCTTCCGGGAAAATCCTTGATGAGATATTTAAGGAAAGAGTAGAGCCTGAACTAATCCAGCCAACATTTATAATTGACCACCCTGTTGAGCTTTCGCCATTGGCTAAGAAAAAATCTGACAACCCTGCGCTTGCCGAGAGGTTTGAATTATTCATTACGTCAAGGGAAATTGCTAATGCGTTTTCCGAACTAATTGACCCGATAGAGCAGAGACAGAGGTTACTCACACAGGTAGAGGCTAAGGCGCAGGGCGATGAGGAAGCACACTGGATGGATGAGGATTTTGTCAGGGCTCTTGAATATGGTATGCCTCCTGCAGCAGGGGAAGGCGTCGGAATAGACAGGCTTGTAATGCTGCTGACTAATTCGCAGTCTATCAGGGATGTGATTTTATTCCCGCAATTGAAGCCGGAACAGTAATGAACCTTCCCTATCAGGTATTCATAGCCCTCAGATATCTTAAGACCAAAAAAAAGCATAGGGGTATCTCGGTCAACACCTTGATATCTATCGGGGGTGTTGCAGTTGGCGTAATGGCGCTCCTCGTTGTCCTGTCTGTGATGAGCGGATTCCATGAGGACCTTCAGAAGAAGATACTCGGAGTAAATGCCCATGTGGTTATACTTGATTACAAAGGCACAATACCTAAATATAAGAATGTGGTTGAAAGATTAAAGGGTGAGAAAGATGTCATATCATCTGCACCATTTGTTATGGGTCAGGTGATGATATCATACGGTAAAAAGGCTCATGGGGTATTTTTGAGGGGCATAAGACCTGAAATGGAGATAAAGACAACAGAGATTTTAAAGTACATCAAGGAAGGCAATCTCGAAGACCTTGCACCAAAAGATGGAATCCCCGGCATTATACTTGGGAAGGAGCTTGCAAGCAGCATGGGTGTGTTTAAGGGAGATATAATCAACGTCTTATCCCCTGTTGGAGAGATCGGCCCGCTCGGGATGCTTCCGAAAGTCAAAAAGTTCAGGGTAGCAGCAATATTTGAGGTCGGAATGTTTGAATATGATCTAAACCTTGTTCTGACAGACATCGGGACTGCTCAGGAATTCTTTGGTATGAAAGAAGATATAACAGGCATCGAACTCAGGCTTAGTGATATATATAAGGCACCTGTTGTCAGGGAGCGGTTACAGGAAAAATTAGGATTTCCTCTATATGTGAAGGACTGGATGCAGATGAACAGGAATCTCTTTTCAGCCCTGAAGTTAGAAAAGTTTGCTATGTTTATAATACTAATCCTCATAATCCTCGTAGCATCATTCAATATTGTAAGCACCCTGATTATGAATGTGATAGAGAAGAAAAGGGAGATAGCTATTTTAAAGGCGATGGGGGCAACGAATAAAGGTATTATGACCATCTTCATGCTGCAGGGTTTATTCATCGGGCTTTTAGGTACAATCATAGGAGTGGCTGGAGGATATCTGTTAACTTATGTTTTAAATACATATCAGATTATTAAACTTCCGGCTGATGTTTACTATTTGAGCCATCTGCCTGTTAAGACAAAGGGTTTTGATTTCATGGTTGTCTCTTTGTCTGCAATTATCATAAGTTTTCTTGCAACTATTTACCCTGCATGGCAGGCAGCAAAACTCAACCCTGTAGAACCGTTAAGGTATGAGTGAGGGAGTATATGGCAGGGGGTTTTAGTTGAAAAATTTGATTAAAACAGAGAACCTGAAAAAGTTCTTTACCACTGAGGCGGGTGAGCTTCAGGTACTAAAGGGCATTAACCTTTCAATTATGGAAGGGGAAATGGTCGGGATAGTCGGTGCATCAGGGGTAGGAAAAAGTACCCTGCTGCATATCATTGGAGCCATAGACAAGCCAACTTCCGGTAATGTCTTTTATAACAACACGGATATATTCTCACTCGATAGAAATTCTATCGCCTCATTCAGAAATAAAACAATAGGTTTTGTCTTTCAGTTCCACCACCTTCTTCCTGAATTTACTGCATTTGAGAATGTAATGATGCCGGGACTAATTAAAATTAGTTCAATCCCGAATGCTTTCGGGAAAGGTTCCAAGAGGTCAACTTATAAAGAGATTGTAGAAAGGGCAGAAAGACTTCTCGAAGAGATGGGATTATCCGAAAGAAAAAGACACAGGCCGGGAGAGCTCTCAGGTGGAGAACAGCAGCGTGTCGCAGTTGCAAGGGCACTTATTCTCGAGCCAAAAATAGTGCTTGCTGATGAACCCACAGGCAACCTTGATGCAGCAACAGGTGAAGAACTTTTTAATATCTTTATTAATCTTAATAAAGAGAAGGGAATCACGTTTGTTATTGTCACACATAACGAATCCCTGTCAAAACGCTGCCACAGGGTTTTAAAAATGGTGGATGGCAGGATAGCTGAGTGGAATTTGACCTTGACAAATAAGAGGCATTGATATATATTTTATCAGAAGTTCTAAACGTGAAGTTCAGAACTTATAATTAAATTTAGAGTTAAAGAAATTAAAGCCATGAAGGTTGCACCAGAAGGTGCGGATTTCATGGCTTTTTTGTTTTTAAAGGAGGTAAAAGGTGGATGAACTTGAAAAGCTAAAAAGGCTACTTCGGCACTGGATGGAGCACAATAATGAGCATGTTCAGCTTTACAGAGATTGGGCAGAAAAGGCATCACCCATTGGTAATCGGGAATTATGCGAGATTCTAAGGAGGCTTTCAAATGAGACTGAGAAACTGAATAGGCTTTTTGAAGAAGCCATAAAGATAATTGGTTAATCGTGTCATAAAGAAGTTATATGAGTCTAAATCATACACAGAGCCATTGGTATTATCATCATGAATAAAGCAATAGTAGTCACAGGTGGTGCAGGGTTTAATTCAGATGTGTGAGTCTAATGCATATATTGAAGACAATGGTAATGAAATACTCTACCTTGAGGCGGTGGACATATTGAGACCCGAGGGCGGGAAAATCTATTTAAAAAACTTTTGGGGTGAAGAGAAGGTCTTTAAGGGTGAGATAAAGGAGATATCCCTTCTAAAACACAGGATTGTGCTGAGAATAAAGTCGGAAATGCTGGTGAACAAAAGGCGGGAAGTATCGGAACCATGAAAGAACAGAGTTACGGAATAATAACCTCAATATCTATCCACACTATTATCATTGTAATATTTCTGATGCTGACTATTCACAAAGGCAGTGATGATCTCAAAACGTTTTATATTCAATTCACCCAGATGGGGGAACATAGTGTTCAGGCGCCTCCGGCTCTCAGGGAGATAAAGAAACACAAAGTCACTGAGCCAGTGAGGAAAGAAATCAATGAAGAAACACCGGTGACAAAGGAACCTCCCGTAAAAGAACATGAGGCGGTAATCAGGACCGATGCAATTGAAAGTCCTGATGTGGTCAAAGTGGCAAGCGCTCCCGAACCAGATCCTCAGCCTCAGGCAACTCGCCAGCAAGGTGGTGAGGGCACGGTGAGCAATGTATCATATGCCGGACCCTCCGGCACCTCTTCTGTTATCGAGACGGAGTTTGGCGCCAGCGGCGCTCCCGCTTTTTTGAAAAGGCAAATGCCTGCGTATCCTACGATGGCGAAAAAGCTTGGTAAGCAGGGCAAGGTTGTTTTAAGGCTGTTCATAAACGAAAAAGGAAGACTTTTGAATGTTGAAGTGGTTGAACCGGCAGGCTACGGCTTTACGGAATCCGCTGTGGAGGCGGTGAAGATGTCAACCTTCTCCCCTGCACGTGAAAATGGTGTTGGCACTGCATCAAAGGCATTACTGTCAATACGATTTGTTCTGAAAAGGATTTGATTTAAAAAGGAGAAATAGGAATGGAATGGCTTCATGCAGCAGTTGATTATGGGATCATCGGGTTACTGATATGTATGAGTATTATAGCGGTTGCTCTTGCAGTGGAAAGGCATCTCGTTTATAAGAAGATCCGGCTGGGAGACTTCGATGACAAGAAATCCCTTGAAATAGAACTGACAAAAAAACTTCATATCATAGCAACAATAGGAAGCAATGCACCGTACATAGGCCTGCTCGGCACTGTGCTTGGCATCATGCTCACCTTTTATACAATGGGCAGGGAAGGAATGATGGATACGGGCAAAATAATGACTGGCCTCGCCCTTGCACTGAAGGCCACTGCAATAGGACTTGTTGTCGCTATCCCCTCTATTATTTTTTACAACTTCCTTTTGCGGAAGGTGAAAGTGCTTGTTGCACAATGGGAGACTGTAAATGGAAGAAAAAGAGTTTAACTATATAAATGTTATCCCGCTTGTTGATGTGATGCTCGTATTGCTCACAATTGTCCTTACCACGTCGACGTTCATAGCTTCAGGAATGATTAACGTATCATTGCCGAAGGCATCTGCTAAATCTAAGGAGATTCTGAAAAACCAGACCATATCCATACATAAAGATGGAACGGTCTATTTCAATGTCTCTCCGATGACGCTTGATGAATTGAGAGAAACAGCGCTCCGGCTGGACAGGGAAACCCCTATGGTTATCCGTGCAGACAGGGACATCAGGCTTCAGGTATTCGTGGATGTCCTCGATATCATCAATAACCTCGGATTCAGGAAAGTTGCAATCCAGACCGAAAAGGGAGGTGATAGAAATCAGATTTGAGATTTAAGACTGAAGTTTTAAAAAATAATCAGGGCAGGGGTGACCTTGGCGAGGATTCCCTGCCCCGGAGGGTAACGCTCAATACACGTCATCCCCCTTTTCATTTTATCAGAAAGGGGGTGGGAAAAAAAGGAGGAGGATTGAATGCGCATTATTCAAAAACTGTTTCTAATGGTCTTTGTCTTAAGTATTTGTTCGATAGTCTTTGCTGGTGAAGAGGAAGAAAAGACAAAAGTTCAAACAAAAG
>PEUB01000120.1 GCA_002780895.1 Nitrospirae bacterium CG02_land_8_20_14_3_00_41_53 | reverse complement strand
GAGCTTTCAATGCTTAAGATAAAACAAAATGAGAGATAACCCGCTTATTCAATCTCTTAAAGAACTTTGCTCATTCCTCGAAGATCAGGGAATAGAATACATGCTCATCGGCGGATTGGCTGTCGGCATATGGGGTGAACCCAGGGCGACTGTTGATATCGATTTTTTAGTTGCGATCGGGTCAGACGATTTCGATACACTCAAACACAAACTCATTAAAAGCAGCAGGTTTGTTTTTATGCATGACAAACCAATGGTCTTCGGAAAAATAACTTTTTTGAGAGCTACCATGAAAAGCAATACTGATATTTCGGTAGATTTTCTTTTCGCTGATGATGAGTTCAAAAATAGAGCTTTGCAAAGGAAGGAAACTGTAAAAGTAAAAGATTTTTCGGTAAATATCTCATCTCCGGAAGACCTGATACTACTGAAATTATTAAGCGGAAGAGAGCAGGACATGCTTGATGCAGAGAAGGTAATCAAGATTCAAAAAGAAAATATCGACATGGAATATATAAAGGAATGGTTACAACGACTCGGCATAGAATTTAGAAAGGAGTGGCACTAAAAGTGCAGGACGTTATCATTGATCTCTCTACTTTTTATACCTCAAATGCGAAACTCTCTGAACTCAGCTCATACATTCAAAAAGCCAGAGACCTTGCCGGCAACGGCAATGAGGTCGTTCTTACCGGCACGGGTCCGGTCTGGCTTTATCTTAAAATTGCCCATGCTTTGCATGGAAAAGTAAGGAAATTAATATATAGAAGTCCGGTAACAGGCGATGTGGTGATCTTTGACCACTCGCCTTATTGAATTTTGTAAATATTTTGTTCTTTGACAACTGAATAAAAACATTGTCGCAATATTGTAGTTGCTGACAACTGCCTGCAATCCCCTTTATTCTTATTCTATGGAAAGGACGCTTTATCTCGTAGCTTATGACATCACAAACGATAGAAGGCTTAATCGTGTGCGCCATTTTCTCAAGGGATACAGCACAGGCGGACAGAAGTCTGTCTATGAATGTTTCCTTTCAGATGGAGAATTAAGGTATGTCAAAAAAAAAATTGAAAGGTTGATTGATGAGGATGAGGACAGGGTTCACATTTTCACTATGGATGGTAGAAGCAGGACACATGCACTCGGGATTGCGGTTCAGCCGAAAGACCCTGAGTATTTCTATATAGGGTGAGAGGATAACCCCTCCCAACCTCCCCTTAGCCTAAGAGGAGGAATTTATACCCCCTCTTAAGTTAAGAAGGGGTAGGGGGAGTTATCCTTAAGATGGGGCAGTTAAATAGCAATGGGTACTCTTTACATCGACAGGAAGGAACTTCATATCAGGCTTGACGGACAGGCTCTTGCCTTTTACTCAAATGGTGAAAGGGAAGGGCTCGTTCCTATCAGCCCGCTCAAGAGGGTTATTGTCATCGGCAATGTCTCAATAGAGACCCCTGTTCTTCACAAGCTGTCGAATGAGAATATTAGCGTGATATTTCTTTCCGGGAAAAGGTTGAGGTTTTGCGGGATGCTGCATGGAAGACTGCATAACAACGGCATCTTGAGAGTCAAACAGTACGAGAAATCTCTTTCTCCTTTCAGTTTGGAGATAGCCAGTGACATTGTAAAGAGAAAAGTTTCGGGACAGAGTGAGTTTCTGAGGGACGTCAGAGAGAGCCGGCCTGATTTGCGCTTTCCTATGACAAATGCATCAAAAACTCTTGAGAAAATACTCGAAACGCTGAAAACTCAGTCTGTTGAAATGGAAACCCTGAGAGGACTTGAAGGCGGCGCTTCGGCAACGTATTTTCAGGCATATACAAAAATGTTTCCTGAATCCCTCAAGTTCAAGAAAAGAAACAGAAGGCCTCCGGAAGACCCTGTCAATGCCATGCTGTCGCTCTGCTATACGCTGCTCCATTACGAAATGGTGAGAGAGATAGAGGTCATTGGCCTTGACCCGACAATCGGCTTTTATCATCAGTTTGATTATGGAAGGGAATCTCTTGCATGTGACCTTGTCGAGCTGTACAGGACTGACGTTGACAGGTTTGTATGGGAAATTTTCAGAGAGCGGATATTTGCTGTTAGAGATTTTGCTCATGGGGATGAAAGGCCGGGCTGCTATTTAAAGAAAGAGAGCAGGAAAAGGTTTTATCCCCTTTATGAGGAATGGGCTAAGGGCATCAGGCCAAAACTGGTAAATAAGGTTAGAACATTATCTGTGAGGATTATGGATGGGCAGGACATTATATCTGAATGAAAACAAAGGATTGACAGTCTTCAGAGATGGTCCTTCTATCTGGGTCAAGGAGAATGGAAAGGCTGGAAGGCGAATACCTGCGAGGCTTGTGGGCAGAGTTGTCGTCATAGGCAATCTAAGACTTGAGGCGGGGGTGATAACCCTTTTTACGCAGAACGATATCCCTGTTACCTTTATTAACCACAGGGGGGATGAACTTGCGGTTGCGATGCCATACAACCATCATTTACCAAGGCATTACGAGGAACAGAAGATATTTCTTGATGTAGACGATAATATTGAACGATTCAAATGCTGGTTATATGCCAGGAGGAAGGAAACACAGATTAATGTTATAAGGAGGTTTTCAAAAGGGTTTGCAGGATTGTTTACAGCAAAGGGTTTTAGGGAAAAGGATTATTGCAGGTTCATCGAAAAATTCAAGCCTTCTAATAATGAGCAGTGGAAGGTCGTTTCTGGAGTAATCAGCAATCTGTTTAGAGAAATGATCATTGTATGTTTACTCAAGGCTGATCTTGACCCTCACCTCGGTATGCTGTACAGGCGGCATAATTTCAGTCTTGCACTCGATATATGCTATATCCTTGAGCCAGAAATTGACATACAGTGCATCCAGTTCTTGAGAGGTGCAAGAGAAAAGGGCTGCATGGTAAGGGAAAAGATTGGCTGGGCTGTCTCAAAGGATGGCATGAGAGATATTATTCACAGATTCGAAAACAGAAGGAAGCAGATTCATGCAACCATCGAAAGACTTATAGATGATATCTTTGAGTTGATGAGGGAATTGAGAAGGTGAAAGCTAATTATCTTGTTTGCTATGATATTACCGAGCCCAGAAGATTAAATAGGGTTTACAAATTTATAAAAGGCATGGGACTGCATATTCAATATTCAGTATTTCATTGTTCTTTGACATGGCCAAAATTGCTGGAACTCAAAGAGAAGCTGAGCCGATTGATTGATGAAAAAGAGGACGATATAAGGATTTATCCGTTGCCAACAGAGGAAAAAGTAATTGTAATGGGTTGTGGAGACAGAGTGCCGGATGGAGTTGAAATTTTCATAGAGTAACCCCTCCCAACCTCCCCTTAGCCTAAGAGGAGGAGAATACTTCCCCCTTAAGCTAAGGGGGATTGAGGGGGTTAGGGGGAGTTACCCTTCAAGGAGGTGGATTTAGGTTGCTTATTGTAGTCGAAAAAATCTGCACGAGGGATGCTAAAAGCAAATGTCTTTACAGGGAATTTTTAGGGGGTGCAGAAACAAAGAAGACCTGATTAAAAAGGGA
>PEUB01000021.1:11785-26739 GCA_002780895.1 Nitrospirae bacterium CG02_land_8_20_14_3_00_41_53 | reverse complement strand
TTAACATGTAGACACCCTAAGTTGCATATTGCTTTGCAATTAACCTAAGTACGCCCACCCTTAGGTAAAATAACCATATGCACTTAATTATAGTGTCCTAATTTGAAATGACCTCGTCGTAGAATTCTAAAATTTGGCAAAGACGGGATTTATACCAGCTTTTCTTTTCCCCACTGTCTGAATTGCAATGAGAAGGTAATTCTTACTTGCATTATATTATATAGATATGCTATAACTTTTACGTTTATATAGGGTCATAAATTTGATAAAAACTTACAGGGGGTTTTATGGATGATATAAAAAAGAAAATATTAATATCTCTGTTTATTGTTTTCATGATTTTCCCTATATATGTCTATGCTGCTAAAGCTGTTGCTACAAAACCTGTTTTATCTGATGAGGCACAGATGTGCCTTGGTTGCCATTCAAATAAGGATATGAGCAGGGCTTTGGAAAACAAAGAGATCTTATCCTTATATGTTAATAGCGATACATTTGTAAATTCCATCCATAATGCTATCAGTTGTGCAGGCTGTCATATGGACATCTCTATGGAAAACCATCCGCAGGTTAAAAAGATCAAGAGCAAAAAAGAATACACTGCAAATGCCTCTAAGACATGCTCGATGTGCCATACAGATGACCAGCTCAGAAAAAACCCTGTGCATAGTGCTTTGATTTCCAATGCCGCGTGTGTTCAATGTCATGGTTTTCATTCTATCAAAGGGGTAGCTGCTCAAAAAGCCGGGTTGGGACAAACTCAATATTGTCTTTCCTGCCATAAGAGTCAAATCAGTATGCCGCTGAAGAATGGCGAGTCTCTTTCTGTTTTTGTAGACGAATCATCCCTCAGGAATTCTGCTCACGGCAAACTTGAATGTACCAAGTGCCATTCAAATTTTTCGAAAACCCAACATCCGGTGAGGACTTTCAACAGCATCCAGGATTATTTTATCGGTGGCATGGAACTTTGCAAGAAATGCCATTCTGAGACTTATATAAAATATCAAGACAGTATTCATTACACTATGCTCAAGAGCGGCAATCCCAAGGCGCCCACATGCACCAACTGTCATGGGGTTGCTCACGCAACAACCCGGACAAAAACTGATAAGACTCTGGGGCTGACTTCTTGCAATAAATGCCACGAGGATATGAAGGCTTCTTATGAAGCAAGCATCCATTATAAGGAAAGGATTAAAGGGAATGAGAAGGCTCCTATCTGCTCATCATGTCATAATGCACATAATATTGAATCTACTAAGATGACAACGAAGATAAAAGAAGGATGTTTTAAATGTCATAAAGATATGGAAAAGGTACATAGCAGATGGCTCAAAAATCCTCCTATAACCCTATCTTCCTTTGCCGGAGCTCATTTTGATGTTGTATCCTGTGCTGCATGTCATTCTCCTGATGCTAAACGCGGCATTTATCTTAGTCTATATGATCGAAAAACAGGAAACCCTTTACCAGAGGAGGAGTTATTGAAACTTCTGGAAACAGATTCCAATGGATTAATGGGGAAGATAGACACCAATGGAGATGGCAGCATAGATGCCAAAGAGTTATGGAATCTATTTCAACAGTTGTATAAAAAGGGTATAACAACAATCTTCTTGGGGAAGATGGATGTCAGTACTGCTGCTGGAGCACACCAGATTGCTGGTAAAGCAAATGCCGTAAAGGGTTGTGAGAATTGCCATCGTCCTGATACAAAGCTCTTTAAAGATGTTTTCATTGTAGTTAAAAAGGCTGAGGGAAAATCCACAATCTTAAATGCAAAAAGAGAAGTGCTTAACTCAGTATTTTCAATAGCGCCTGTTAGCAAATTTTATGCACTTGGCAGTACTAATATAAAACTCTTTGATATCTTGTTTATTGTTGCTCTCATTGGCGGCATAGCTGTTCCAATAGGACATGCTTCATTAAGAATAATAACTTCGCCCATTAGATCTTTAAGAAGGATGGGGAAGGGAGGTAAGAAATAATGAAAAAGATATATCTTCATCCACTACCTGTACGGCTCTGGCACTGGATAAATGCAGGAGGTTTTATAATCCTAATTATCACAGGGGCTCAAATCAGGTTCGGCAATATCATCAACCTTTTCTCCTTTGAAACGGCTGTTGACATCCACAGCTGGACAGGGTTTATTCTCATGGCGAATTACTTCATATGGCTTCTCTATTACCTCCTCACGTTTAAAATCAAAATCTATATCCCTCCTCTGCACCATCCGATAGAATTTGCTAAAAAGGCACTGCGTCAAGCCAAATTCTATGGGTGGGGCATAATGGTCGGAGACCAGAATCCTCATCACTCTACGCCAGATAATAAATTCAACCCGATGCAGCAGGTATCATATCTTATGATTATGGCAGCCCTTATCCCCGTCCAGATTATCACAGGTCTTTTACTTTGGGATCCGAAACTCTTCTCGCCTGTTGTTAATCTTATAGGAGGGATACAGATAGCGGATATGATTCATGTCCTCCTTTTCATATTCTTCAGCGCATTTATCATCGTCCAT
The DNA here is from genome assembly GCA_002780895.1 of Nitrospirae bacterium CG02_land_8_20_14_3_00_41_53. Lineage (GTDB taxonomy): Bacteria > Nitrospirota > Thermodesulfovibrionia > Thermodesulfovibrionales > SM23-35 > 0-14-3-00-41-53. The sequence goes on along the minus strand of PEUB01000021.1, from coordinate 24,206 downwards.
TTCTATCTCGCAACACTCGGGCATACGACATTCGCCCATATAATTGCTATGTTTTCTGGTTACGAAGAAGAGTATGAAGAACACGAGGAACATGGTGGGCACGCCGAGGAACACAGCCAGTAAGAGAAAACAGAATAAGTATTTTGGAAAAGAGGCAGGACTTTCGGAGCTTGAAAGCCAATAGGGGATATTTTCTATCCTTTCTTTAATCTAATTATCTCAACCTTCACCTTTGCTATACCCTTTTGGTAAAACCCGAGTCTTTTTGCTGCAGCTGCGCTTAGATCAATAATTCTGTTCCCAGATTTTGGATTCTGCTCAGCTGGGAATGGTCCACGGTCATTAACCCTTACAATGATCCAGCGGTTATTTTCCACATTTGTTACCTTAACATGACTTGGAAGTGGTAAGTATTTATGGGCAGCTGTTAATCCCTCTGGGCTGAATGCCTCACCATTGGCAGTCATATAACCACTCTCATACCCATACCAGGATGCAATTCCGGTCTCGCTGTAATTTTCGGCCTCCTCAACAGACATTGGATAATAGGTCTTCCCCTTAACTGTATATGGAGAATTTTTTACTCTGCCCAGGCGAATGGCCTCCTTAGGAGGCAGACCGTCTATACTCTCTATATCTCTGCTAAGAAGAGGCCACTCTAAGGGGGCTTTTGCCACCTCGAAGGTAAATTCACCAATCTTATATAAGAGTTTTGTTGTACCAGCGGTAAGCTTGTATGTTCCCTCTACTACCCAGATGCTACCTTTTACAGCACCCTTAGTAACTTTATAAGGGACGGTAATTATCGCACAGCCTGTCAGAACAAGGCATAAAAACATTAGAAATATGCTAAAGGTATTTAAATGTCTCATTAACCGACTGGATTGAGTTGAGAACCCTTAGCATCCTCTGGATCAATCTTATTTCATCGCCTCTTTAAGCGCTTTGCCAGCTTTAAACTTCGGAACCTTCGCAGCGCGGATTGTTATAACCTCACCAGTCCTTGGATTCCGGCCTTTTCTTCCTTTCCTTTTAATAATAGAGAAGGTACCGAAACCAACAATGGTGACCTTCTGACCTTTCTTTAAAGCTACTTTGATGGAATTCAGGGTAGTATCCAAGGCCTTCCCTGCATCTGCCTTACTTAATTTTGCACCTGATGCGATCTTGTCAATAAGCTCTGCCTTTATCATTTATGACCCTCCTTCTTGTTGGAAATTAACGGCTGTTGAAAATCGTAGTAACAATATCAAAAAGGGAATCTTTTTATCAAGCAAAAAATCAAGTAACCCCGTTAGATATTAAACACCAAGCATTGTACCCCGTGTATAAAAAAGATGGGCAGAAATAACACATAAATATCGGGATACAGGGTTAAGATTTCGGCAAATTACTAACATCCCAGTATTTCCATTTCAAATACTCATTAATCGCATTTGCTGCCTTTCTTCCTGCACCCATAGCCAGAATAACCGTTGCAGAGCCTGTAACTATATCTCCACCAGCAAAAACACCCGGTTTCGAGGTCATACCCGTCCCTTCCTCAGCTGCTATGTATCCTCTCTTATTTAATTCTAAATCAGTCATAGTCTTCGTTAAAAGCGGATTTGCCCTTGTCCCGAGCGCCGGGATTGCTACATCAATTTCAATCTGAAATTCACTGCCTTTAATAGGAATCGGTTTTCTCCTGCCAGATGCATCAGGCTCTCCCAGTTCCATCTTAATACATTCAATCCCGCAGACATTTCCCTTGTCATCATCAATAAATCTTGTTGGATTTGTCAAAAATACGAATTCTATTCCCTCCTCATGTGCGTGGTGAACTTCTGCCTTTCTTGCAGGCATTTCAGCCTCAGAACGCCTGTATATAAGATAAACATTTTCTGCCCCAAGTCTTAAGGCTACCCTCGCTGAATCCATAGCAACATTGCCGCCGCCGAATACAGCTACCTTTTTACCTCTTTTTATAGGTGTATCATATTCAGGGAAGAGATATGCCTTCATTAGATTAGCCCTTGTTAAAAATTCATTAGCAGAATAAATGCCATTTAAATTTTCTCCTGGTATCCCCATAAATATAGGCAATCCTGCACCTGTTACAATAAAGCAGGCATCATATCCCTGCTCATTTAATAATTCATCAACTGTATAGAGTTTCCCGATCACTGTATTTAGCCTGAGTTCAACTCCCAGTTTCTTTATATATTCAACCTCTCTCTCTACTATTACCTTTGGAAGTCTAAATTCCGGGATACCGTAAACCAAAACCCCACCTGGTTTGTGTAATGCCTCAAATAAGGTTACCCGATGCCCTGATTTTATTAAGTCAGATGCACAGGTTAATCCACCAGGCCCTGACCCTATTATAGCTATTTTCCTGCCAGTGGCCTTTGGTTTCTCAGGGACCTTTATCCCGCCTTTTTCTGCCTCGTAATCAGCAGCGAATCTTTCCAGGTTGCCTACCGCGACAGGCTCTCCCTTTTTACCCAGGATACATAAAGACTCACATTGAATCTCCTGTGGACATACCCTTCCACAGACAGCAGGCAGTGCATTCTTCTCCTTAACCTTCCAAGCGGCTTCTATAAATTTCCCATCTTTAATTAATTTTATAAATGAAGGTATATCTACCTCCACTGGGCATCCATTTCTGCAGGCAGGTTTCAAACAGGTTAAACATCTATTTGCCTCTTCAATCGCCTCATCAGGGGTATATCCGCAAGGAACTTCCATAAAATTCCTTGCCCTTTCCAGAGGGTCCTGCTCCCTCATTCTTACTCGGGCCTTTGTTTTTTTTTCTTCCATCTTATTAAATTAAACAAGTTTAAGCTTTGGCTTTTTTCAGACTTTAGCCTTCATAGCCTTAGCTGTTTCAAAATACCACTGCTGACATTCATATCGCTGCAGTGATCTTATCTCCTCCTCAAGATATATTGTCCGCCGAGCCATTAAAAGATCCCAATCAACCTTATGGCCATCAAACTCTGGTCCATCAACACAGGCAAACTTAGTCTCCCCTCCTACTGATACCCGGCAAACACCACACATTCCAGTTCCATCAACCATAATAGGATTAAGAACTACCAGGGTCTTTACTCCAAAAGATCTAGTTGCTTCACTAATTAGTCTCATCATAAAGGTGCAACCATGAGCAAAAACTATGTCAATCTTTTTACCTCTTTCTAACATTTCTTTCAATGGGTCATAAGCCCAACCTTTATATCCTGAGGAGCCATCACCAGTAGCTAAAATAAGCTCGTCACTAACTTGTTGTAATTTATCCTGCCAGTAAAGTAAATTTTTACTACGAGCTTCTATAATAGAAATGACTTCATTACCCAAGCTTTTCAAAGACCGGGCTATAGGTATTATCGCTCCAATACCATAACAGCCGCCAATACAAGCCACTGTTCCGAATTTCTCAAGATGAGATGGCAAACCTGAAGGACCTGCTATACTTAAAATGTAATCACCAGACTTAAGGGCTGCCAATTTGCGTGTTGAAGTACCTACTTGCATAACCACAAGCGTCACAGTACCTTCTTCAACATCCCAATCAGCCAAGCTAAGGGGAATTCTTTCACCAACTTCATCAACCATCACAACCACAAACTGTCCTATCAAAGCCTTTTTGGCAATTTCCGCTGCCTCTATATTTAGAAGGTGGATGTTTGGAACTAATTGCTCACTAACCAAGACTTTATACATATGTCCAGCCTCCTTACTCCTTCTCTATCTTCACTGCACATACCTTAAACTCTGGAATTTTTGATACAGGGTCGAGCATTGGATTGGTGAGGATATTTACTCCGTTTTCAGCAAAATGAAATCTCATAAAGACCATGCCTTGTGGACATACCTCTGTTATCTTTGCCTTAGTGGTTACCTGACCTCGTCTGGAGATAACCTTGACCCGCTCTCCCTCATTGATATTAAGCTGTCGGGCATCAGTAGAATTTATCTCCACTAACCCTTCTGGCTCTAATGCATTAAGCCCGGATACCTTCCGAGTCATTGTCCCGGTTTGATGATGATAAAGGCTGCATCCTGTGGTCAAAATGAATGGATAGTCTTTATCTGGTAATTCGGCTGATGGCTTATATATAAGGGGTGAAAATCTGCCTTTACCCCGAACAAAGGTTTCAACATGTAAAATTGGAGTCCCCTGGCTCTCTTTATGAGGACAAGGCCATTGTGGGCACATATCTTCTAATCGCTGATACGTAATTCCACTATAACTATGAGTCAGCTTGGCTATTTCCTGCATAATCTCCGAGGGGTGACTAAAATCAAATCCCTCTGCCCCCATTCTCTTGGCTATTTCACTGATAATCCACCAGTCAGGTTTAGAATTACCGATAGGTTCAATGGCCCTACGCACTCGCTGTATCCGGCGTTCAGTGTTGGTAAACGTACCATCCTTTTCAGCAAAGCTGCATGCGGGTAAGATAACGTGGGCTAATTGGGCGCTTTCACTGAGAAAAATATCCTGTGCTACCAAAAACTCCAGCTTCTTAAGAGCTTCTTTAGCACGGGCTGCATCAGCTTCACTTAACAATGGATTTTCGCCAATGAGAAAGATAGACTTGATTTCACCTTTGTAAGCAGCTTCTATTATTTCAGGCAAAGTTAAACCAGGAGCTGAACTTAATTGAGCGCTCCATGCTGTCTCAAACTTTTTTCGAATATCAGGGTTATCAACCCTCTGATAATCTGTATAAACATCTGGTAAAGACCCCATGTCGCATGCACCCTGATTATTATTTTGTCCCCTGAGGGGATTAACTCCTGATGAAGGTTTCCCAATATTCCCAGTGAGCATAGCTAAATTAGTAATGGCAAAAACATTGTCAGTGCCATGGCTATTCTGAGTAATACCCATACCATAAATAATGGTTGCTGGTTTTTTAGTAGCAAAAAGCCGCGCTGTTTTTTCTATCTTAGCCTTAGGGACACCAGTAATTTTCTCCACAAAATCTAAATCAAAATCTTTTAGAGAATCCTTGAAGGCATCAAAATTCTCACAACGTTCTTGAACAAAAGTTGAGTCTGCCAATCCTTCATCTTTGATAACCCGCATCATGCCCATTAAAAGAGCTACGTCACTTCCTGGCAAATGCTGAAGCCAGACATCTGCCCACTGACACAGCTTAATCTCTCGTGGATCAGCAACAATCAGCTTGGCTCCCTTACTAATTGCCTTCTTTATCTCCAGAGCTATAACCGGATGACTTGAAATAGTATTACTACCGATAACAAATACACATGAAGTATTGCCAATATCACTTATGGGATTGGTCATAGCGCCAATACCAAAGGCTTCGGTTAAACCAACTATAGAAGGTGCATGGCATAAACGGGTAGCGTGGTCTATATTATTGGTGCCCATTACGACTCGTGAGAATTTTTGAGCCAGATAATTCTCTTCATTTGTAATTTTTGCTGAAGAGATAAGGGCAAATTTATCTCCTTTATATCTCTGTAATTTCTCAGCTAGCAAGCTTAAAGCCTCGTCCCAGCTTGCTTTTACAAACTTCCCATCTTTCTTGATTAAAGGGTTAGACAATCTTTGAGGATGGTGAACAAACTCGACAATTCCAAAACGTCCTTTAACGCAGGCTTGCGCACCTTTTATTGCCGGGACAGAACTGATAATCCTGTCTTTCCTCACTTCTAAGTTTAACCGGCATCCAACACCACAATAAGGGCAGGTGGTCGCTATTACATAGTCAGGTGATCCTTCCCATTTAGATGCACGTTCTATAAGAGCACCGGTAGGGCAGACATCAACACAGGCCCCACAAAATTGACAGCCAGCTTTTTGTAAAGTGTAATCAAAAGCAGTACCTACAAGGGCTTTGGGACCTCGATAAGTAAAAGTAATAGCTCCAACGCCTCTTATTTCCTGGCAGACTCTTACACATCGCCCACACAAGATACATAAATTGTAATCACGATCAAAAAAGGGCGAGTCTCTTAGTATAGGGAGTTCTCTATAAGTATAAGGAAGGCTAACTTCCTTTAACCCTACATAATCAACTACTTTCTGAAGTTCACATCGCCCATTCTTAGGACACATGATACAGCCAGTGGTTACAGCTACCTTTCGTATACAGATATGATAAGGATAACACTGCTCTTTCCTATCGCAGATCAGGCAAGAATGGGGATGCTCAGTAAGCACCAGTTCTAAAATATTGCGCCTTAATTCCTGAAGTTGCGGGGTATCTGTCTTGATGATCATATTATCCTCTGCAGGGGTTGTGCACGCTGTAGGGAACCCGCGCATTTTCTCAATTTCAACAACACACATACGGCAACCTCCGTAAGGAGGTAAAATGGGATGGTAACATAAGGTAGGGATATAAATGCCTGCCCCTCGAGCAGCTTCAAGTACTGTTAAGCCTTTTTCCGCTAAGACCTGTTGCCCATTGATACTCAAAGTTATATTCTTAGTTTCTTTAGCAGTAGCAGCGCTCATAAATTTATCCGGTACTTATTTCTTCACAGGAATAGGTTTCTCAGGTACTTTAATCTTTTCCCCTGAAACCTTAACTACAGCTGAAAAGCGTTTTGGACAAACTTCAAGACATGTCCCGCACTTAATACACTTTTCATGGTCAATAATATGAATTAGTTTTTTGCTACCAGAAATTGCCCCAACCGGGCAATTCTTGAAACAGATTGTGCACCCTCTACATTTCTCCGGCAGAATGTAGAAGGAAATTAATTCTTTGCACATTAAAGCTGGACACCTTTTATTATTAATATGATCTTCATACTCGTTACGGAAATAACGAATCGTGGTTAGTACTGGATTTGGTGCTGTCTGTCCCAGACCGCAGAGAGAACCAAATTTAACAGTTTTAGCCAATCTCTCCAATTGTTCTATATCACCAGATTTTCCCTTACCTTTAGTTATGCGCTGCAAGATATTTAACATTTGTCTTGTTCCAACTCGGCAAGGAACACATTTACCACAGGATTCCGCCTGAGTAAAGGAAAGAAAATATCTGGTCATATCAACCACGCAAGTATCCTCATCCATAACAATCATGCCGCCTGATCCCATGATAGAACCAGCAGCAGTAAGGGATTCATAATCCACCGGTGAGTCAAGCATACTTGCTGGTAGGCAACCGCCTGAGGGGCCGCCTGTCTGCACAGCCTTAAATTTCTTACCACCTAAAATCCCACCACCAATGCCATGAATAAGATCCTCCAATTTGATGCCCATAGGCACTTCTACCAAGCCAGCGTTAGCTACCTTCCCTGTCAAAGCAAAAACAATTGTTCCTTTGCTTTTTTCGGTCCCGATACCAGAATACCAATCACTACCCCTGCTAATAATTATCGGTATGCTAGCTAATGTTTTGACATTGTTAATATTTGTTGGTTTTCCCCACAAACCAGATTGAGCTGGAAATGGAGGGCGAGAGCGGGGCATTCCCCTCCTCCCTTCAATAGAGGCTATCAAGGCTGTTTCTTCCCCACAGACAAAGGCTCCAGCTCCTTCTTTGATCTTTATATAAAAATTGAAACCAGAACCTAAAATGTTGTCGCCAAGGAAGCCATGTTCGTCCATTTGACGCAGGGCTATCCTTAACCTTTCTAAAGCCAACGGGTATTCAGCCCTGCAATAAATATAACCTTGATTAGCACCAATGGAATAAGCACCGATAATCATCCCTTCCAAGACTGAATGAGGGTCAGCTTCTAAAATTGAGCGATCCATGAATGCTCCGGGGTCGCCTTCGTCAGCATTACAAATGATATATTTCTCATTCCCCGTTTCCCGACGGCAAAATTCCCACTTAAGTCCTGTAACAAATCCAGCACCGCCACGACCTCGGAGCCCCGAATTCTTTACCTCAGCAATTACCTGCTCTGGAGACATCTTTAAAAGCACTTTCCTTAATGCTTTATAGCCACCAACAGCCAGGTAATCATCTATATTCTCAGGATTAATGTGTCCACAGTTGCGTAGGATGATACGTTGCTGGTTGCTATAAAAGGGTATATCCTGAGAACTGGGTATAGCTTCTCCAGTTGATGGGTCACGATAAAACAGCCTGTCAATAAACTTGCCTTCTTGAAGATGTAGTTGAACAATGTCGGTTACATCTGCTTCCTTGACTTCTGAGTAAAAAATGCTGCCAGGGTCAATATCAACAATGGGACCACGTTGGCAAAAGCCGTGGCAGCCAGTGAAATCGATAGTTATATCTTTAAGCCCCGAGCTTTCTACATCCCGCTTCAATGCTTCATAAACGTTTAAAGATCCACCAGAAACACATCCTGTTCCCAAACAAACACGGACAACATACTTTTTATCTGACATCTTATTATTTTTCACCTTGATATCTCTTTATAACTTCTCGTACCTTAGATAGGTTCATTTTTGTATGCACATTTTTATCCACTAGCATCACGGGAGCCAGGGCACAGCAACCAAAGCAAGCTACTCTTTCCAAGCTGAATTTATAGTCCTCGGTTGTGCCTCCTCTATCAATACCAAGGTTCTTCTCAGCCGTTTTCATAATTTCTTCCCCACCTCTTACATAGCAAGCTGTACCCAAACAAACTTTAACAGCATGTTTTCCACGAGGTGTGAAACGAAACTGAGCATAAAAAGAAGCGATCCCAAAGATTTCGCTTTCCGACATTCTAAAAAACTTAGCTACTCCTGAAATCGCTTCTTTAGATAAATATCCTAACTTTTCCTGAACCTTCTGTAGAACTGTGATTACTGCCCCTTTTTCCCCTTCATACTGCTTGAATATTTCAGCTAATTGTTTATACACATTACCCTCGAACTTTAAATTGCTTAATAATTTATGGTAACGCTTAATATGGCACTCCTGTCAACTTTTTTTTTGACACTTGTAATTTTTTACTTGACAAGAACTAATCCTTTTAAGTATAACATAACCGTTTATGCCTGGAACTTATATACCATCAGAATATTTACCGGTTCTTATATTCATTATTATCGCCACGGCATTCGGCCTCGGCGCCTTGGTGATAGGCACTGTCTTCAGACCTAAAAAACCATATCCTGACAAACTCATGCCTTACGAATCAGGAGTCACTCCTATCGGGGAGCCTCGATACAGGTTTTCCATCAGGTTTTATGTTATCGCCATGCTTTTCGTTGTATTCGATGTTGAGGCTGTCTTTATCTATCCATGGGCTGTGGTCTTCGACAAAATTGGAATTTACGCCTTTATAGAAATGGTTATTTTTATCGGGATACTTTTAATTGGATATATTTATGCCTGGAAAAAAGAGGCATTTCAGTGGGATTAGCAGATGTTGAGGGATAGAAGATGTTAATAGACACATCAGCAACTACTCTTGTCACATTAGATGACGGCACTAAGATTTTACCCCCGAATTTAATCATCACCAGTCTGGATAAAATTGTTAATTGGTCAAGGTTATCTTCGATCTGGCCTACAACCTTTGGACTTGCATGCTGTGCAATAGAGATGATGGCCGCAGGCGCAGCACATTATGACTTTGACAGGTTTGGCATCATATTCAGAGGTTCACCAAGACAATCGGATTGTATGATTGTTGCCGGGACTGTCACCAAGAAAATGGCCCCGGTTGTCAGAAGGGTTTATGACCAGATCCCTGAGCCAAGGTATGTTGTGGCCATGGGCAGTTGTGCATGTACCGGCGGGGTCTTCAGAACATATAGTACCGTACAGGGATGTGATACCTTTCTGCCTGTTGATGTGTATGTGCCCGGTTGTCCCCCTAGGCCCGAAACGTTAATGGAAGGAATGATGCTGCTTCAGGAAAAGATAAGAAAAGAAAGAGCGAGGTGGAGTCCGTGGCGGTAATAGAAGTAAGATTATCGTTACTCCCCAAGGGACTGGAAGCAAAGGAGATAGCAGAAAAGATAAAGGAAAACTTTCCTGATCAGGTGATTGATGTTGCAGAGTTCAGAGATCAGGTTTCGGTTATTGTGAAGAAGGATCAGATAACCCGGATTTGTAAATATCTCCATGATGATCCGCTTTTAAGTTTAGACCACCTCCAGGACCTTACCGCTGTTGATTACAGCGGTAAAAAAGACGTCAGATTCGAGGTTGTTTATAACCTTTATTCCATAGAGTATCGTCATAAGATTCGTATCAGGGCACAGGTTCCTGAACCAAACCCGAAGATCAATTCGGTAGTTCCGATATGGGCCGGTGCAAACTGGCATGAAAGAGAATGTTTTGATATGTTCGGCATTGTGTTCACGGGACATCCTGATCTTAGAAGGATTCTTATGCCGGAAGACTGGGAAGGCCATCCATTAAGAAAGGACTATCCTCTAAAGGGTCCGGAAAAGGAATGGTCCGGTTATGCTCAGGTTGTGGAGCTTGCAAGGAAGTTGAAAGAGTTTGAATGGGAAGGCTGAGATGGAACAGTTAGAAAGGGTTCTGGAAACAAGAGAGCTGAATGTAAGTATGGGGCCGCAGCACCCTGCCACGCATGGTGTCTTAAGACTCGTACTTGATATAGACGGTGAAACGGTTGTTAAGGTCACACCCTATGTGGGTTATCTCCACAGGGGTATTGAAAAACTTGGTGAAAGTTTAAGTTATTTCCAGGCCCTCCCGCTGACGGATCGTATGGATTATGTTTCTTCAATGACGAACAATATTGGTTATGTAAATGCAGTTGAAAGATTGTTTGGAATAGAGGCACCTGAGAGGGCAAGGTTTATCAGGACAATGGTCGGTGAGATGGCGAGGATAGCGAACCATCTCCTCTGGCTTGCAACCCATGCCCTTGATATCGGCGCAATGACTGTATTTTTATATTGCTTCCGGGAAAGGGAATGGATCCTTGAACTCTTTGAAAAGATCTGCGGCGCGAGACTTACTGTCACTTATCCGAGGATAGGAGGTGTAAGAAACGATGTCTCGCAGGAATTTCTTGACAGCCTTTATAAATTCACAGAAGAATTTCCAACACGGATCCCGGAGTATGAGACCCTCATTGACAAGAACAGGATATGGCTCAAGAGGACTGTAGGCATTGGGGTAATCTCAGCAGAAGAGGCAGTAAACTGGGGACTTACAGGTCCGACATTAAGGGGCTCTGGTGTTCCTTATGATGTAAGAAAATATATGCCTTATGATGCATATGATAAGGTCGAGTTCGATGTGCCTATCGGGACAGAAGGCGATACGTATGACAGATACCGCTGCAGGATGATGGAATTTAGGCAGTCAAATAATATAATCAGACAGTGTATCGAAAAATTACCCCCGGGCCCTGTTATGGCAGATGCCCCTAAATTTACCCTTCAACCGAAAGATAAGATGTTCCCGATTACCCATCCCACCAAAAAACATGCATTTTATATTGATGAAAAGGTCTGTAAAGGGTGCGGTATGTGTGCGAGGGCATGTCCTGCAAAGGCTATCTTCGGTGAGAAGAAAAAACCACATAAGATTAACCAGGAATTATGTTTAAGTTGTGCAAACTGTTATGTAACATGCAAATTCAAGGCCTTAAAGATAGTACCCGGCGGCAAGGGGCTCAGCGAGGAGAAACTTAGAGAATTAGCTGCAGCTCCCTTACCAGAAGAAATCAAAAATGCTGCAGGGCATCTTGTTGAACATTTCACCTTTGTTAAAAGGGGGCCGAGGGCGCCTGAGGGAGAGCTCTATGTTGCGACAGAAGTTCCGAAGGGTGAGCTCGGTTTTTATTTTGTGAGCGATGGATCAGGGAAACCTTACAGAATGAGAATAAGGGCCCCTTCCTTTATACATGCCGGGGTTTTGCCGAGGCTGTGCGTTGGGCATCTTGTAGCAGATGTAATAGCAAATATAGGAACAATTGATTTAGTACTTGGTGAATGTGATAGGTAAATTATGTTCGAGAATGTAATAAGACCGGAAACACTTGATACGTTAGCAAAATTTGGAATTAACGCTGGGATCATAATAGTAAAGATTGCCATTGTCCTTGGGATAGCGTTGCTACATGTAGCATATGCCACATATTTTGAGCGCAAGGTTATCGGACATATGCAGGTGAGACTAGGCCCTATGAGGGTTGGTCCGCATGGTCTCCTGCAGCCCATTGCTGATGGCTTAAAATTGTTCTTCAAAGAAGATATACTACCCGCTAATTCTGATAAGCCTGTGTTTTACCTTGCCCCTGTCATCTTCATGGCTGCAGCCATGGTAAATCTATCTGTTATACCCTTTGCATCTAATTTTGTAATCGCTAACATCAACGTAGGGCTTCTGTTCATATTTGCTATAGCAGGCATGGGCGTTTATGGAATATTCATATCCGGCTGGGCATCAAACTCCAAATATGCATTCATCGGGGGCCTGAGGTCATCGGCGCAGGTTATCAGTTATGAGATTGCAATGGGGCTTAGCCTTGTCGGTGTAATGATCAT
>PEUB01000021.1:0-11779 GCA_002780895.1 Nitrospirae bacterium CG02_land_8_20_14_3_00_41_53 | reverse complement strand
CCAGGCAAATTCTGTGTTTGGGATCTTTGCAATACCCCAAATCATAGGTTTTGTTGTGTTTACGATTGCAGCAGTGGCTGAAACAAACAGGACACCCTTTGACCTTCCTGAGGCTGAGAATGAGCTTGTTGCAGGTTACCATGTAGAATACAGCGGTTTCAGGTTTGCGCTTTTCTTCCTCGGTGAGTATATCGCAATGTTTATCATGGCTTCATTAGCAACTGTGTGCTTTCTCGGTGGATGGACAATTCCATGGTATATAACGACAGTGTTGCCATTTTTGAAATATGTGCCTGGCATCGTATGGTTTCTTTTAAAGGTTTATGCATTCATATTCTTCTATTACTGGATAAGGGCAACAGTTCCGAGGTACAGATATGACCAACTTATGGCTATCGGCTGGAAGATACTTATACCGGTAGCACTGGCAAACTTATTATTAACTGGTCTGGTAAAAATTCTATTATGATACTAAAGGGAGTTAGAAGTGACTGCTAAAGAACTTGTAAACAAAATCTTCTTCGTAGAGATTTTAAAGGCAATGGCCCTCACTTTGAGCAGAATGTTCTCACACGCGGTTACCATTCAGTACCCCACGGAGAGAAGGCCTATAGCCCCCGGGTTTAGAGGTCAGCACGCCCTCGCTAAAAATCCAGAAGGTAAAGCAAAATGTGTCGGCTGCGGCCTTTGCGCTGCAATATGTCCGTCGCAGTGTATTCAAATCTTCAGGGAAAAAGGAAAGGTTGCAAGATACGAGGTAGAAGTATTGAGATGTATTTTCTGCGGTTTTTGTGTAGAGGCATGTCCCTACGGCGCCATTGTACTGACCGAGAATTTTGAATATTCAAATTATTCGAAAGAAGCCTTGTATATGACAAGGGAAAACCTTTTATCAAATTGGGACAAATATATGGCTGGTAAAAAAGGAGAGGATTATTTTAAGAAATTCTGGCGGCCCATGTCTGAGGATTTCGGAACGCCTCAGAGTCAGGCTGTATTCAGAGGGAGAAGGTAATGATTCCAGAATTATTCTTTGCATATTTTGCATTTGCTATAGTCCTGTTTTCAATAATCGTCATAACAAGGAAAAATCCTGTTCATAGTGTCCTCTGGATGCTTCTGCTCTTTTTCCATATTGCAGGCCTTTATCTTTTTTTGAATGCGGAGTTTATGGCGGTAATGCAGGTAATTGTTTATGCTGGTGGGATACTTGTATTGTTCCTATTTGTTGTGATGCTGGTAAGTCTGAAGGAGGAAATCAAGGTAGCGAGATTTATTGGCGCCTGGCCCACAGGCTTTACATTTGCTGTTGCCCTGTTCATAGTCATTCTTATGTCACTGAGGTCATTCGTAGCCGGACCTCAAGGCAAATATACAATTGATCTTATAAAGAGTGAATCTAACATAAAGGTTTTAGGTAAATTGTTGTATACGGACTTCTTATTTCCCTTTGAGATAGCATCACTAATACTTCTCGTCGCAATGGTTGGTGCGATAGTCCTTGCAAAAAAGAGGTTTAAAGGATAAACAATGGTTCCATTAAACTGGTATATGTTGCTTAGTGCCGCAGTCTTTACGATTGGAGTCTTCGGGTTCCTTTCGAGAAGAAATATTATCATCATGTTCATGTCTATCGAGCTGATGCTTAATGGTGTAAATATCAGTCTCATCTCTTTCAGCCATTACCTTCAGGATATGAGGGGACAGATATTAGCTTTCTTTGTTATTGCTGTTGCTGCTGCCGAGGCGGTAATAGGGCTTGCGATAGTGATAGCCCTATTCAGAAACAAGGCCACTGTACATGTGGATAAAATAAACGAGATGAAGGGATGAACATAAATTAGAAATGCAAAATACACAATTTAAAATTAATGAATTCCTTAATTTTGAACTTTTGGTTTTGAACTTTGATTTCTCACGGAGTGAGTTATGGAATATTACCTTTTAATACCATTTCTGCCACTCGCAGCATTTATACTTAATATCCTGCTCGGAAAAGAGGTTTTCAGGGAAAAGGCCCATTGGGTCTCGATACTTGCAGTGGTCGGTTCATTTATTATAGCAGTGGCAACACTGTTTGATGTGATTTCAGGGAAAACCTTGAATGAGGATCTTTACACATGGATAGTTTCCGGTACCTTCAAGGCGTCTGTTGGATTCCTTATAGACCCGCTGACAGCAGTAATGCTGATAGTCGTTACCACCTGCAGCTCACTCATACAGATTTACTCTATAGGTTATATGCATGGGGACAAAGGCTATTACAGGTTTTTCGCCTACATGAGCCTTTTTACGTTCTGCATGCTCATGCTGGCTATGTCGAACAACTTTCTGCAACTCTATTTTGGATGGGAGGGGGTCGGTCTCTGCTCATATTTTCTCATAGGGTATTACTTCCACAAGAAGTCAGCATCTGATGCCGGTAAAAAGGCATTTATAGTCAACAGGTTTGGAGACTTTGGATTTGGCCTCGGAGTCATCATTGTTTTCCTTACATTCGGGACCCTTCACTATTTACCTGTTTTCAATAATATGACTGGGATTGTTGGTAAGACCGTTCATTTACTCGGATTCGATGTTAGTCTTGTGACCCTTATTGCACTTTTACTTTTCTGTGGTGCAGTCGGAAAATCAGCCCAGATACCCCTCCATGTATGGCTTCCGGATGCGATGGAAGGTCCGACGCCTGTCAGTGCACTCATACATGCCGCAACAATGGTCACAGCAGGTGTTTTCCTTGTTGCCAGATGTAGTCCAATATTCAATCTTTCTGAAGTCGCCTTAATTGTTGTTGCTCTAACCGGTGCAATAACAGCCCTTTTTGCAGCTACAATCGCCCTTGTGCAAAAGGATATAAAAAGGATTATCGCATACTCGACTATTAGCCAGCTCGGATACATGTTCCTTGGTTGTGGAGTGGGTGCATATGCTGCTGGTATATTCCATCTGTATACACATGCATTTTTCAAGGCACTCTTATTCCTCTGTGCAGGAAGTGTAATGCATGCTATGGGAGGAGAACTTAACATACAGAAGATGGGCGGTCTTAAAAAATATATGCCTGTTACGTATTTGACATTCGTTCTGGGCTCACTTAGCATTTCAGGTATCCCTGGGTTTGCAGGCTTCTTCAGCAAGGACGAGATCCTCTGGCTCGCATATTCATCTCCGAATCCTGTTGGCAAGTTTGTATGGCTTTTAGGGACAATCGCTGCGTTTCTAACAGCATTTTACTCCTTCAGACTTATTTTCCTTACATTCCACGGAAAATTTCGCGGCACACATGAGCAGGAGCATCACCTTCACGAATCACCAAAAGTTATGACAATACCACTTATATTGCTTTCAATTGGCGCAATTGCAGCAGGATGGGTTGGTATACCTCACCTGCTTGGTGGAGGGGCGCATTTTGCAGAATTTTTAAAATCGGTTCTCGGACATCCTGAGGCTCACGGTACACATAATGAAGAGTGGATGGTGATGGGTATTTCAGTAATTGTAGGACTTTCGGGAATCGGACTTGCTGCATATATGTATCTCGCAAGGACAGATATACCTGTAAGACTTGCAAAGAACTTTAGTAGCATTTACAGGACGCTTTTTAATAAATATTATGTTGATGAATTGTATAGTTTTACAATTGTGAGGCCTACACTCTGGACAGCAAAGAACATACTTATAGGCTTTACCGACGCAAAGATAATAGAGGGGATAGTTAACGGTGTCCCGAGGTTAATAGGTAAATTCAGCGGTATGTTAAGGAAGGTCCAGACAGGACTTGTACATCACTATGCAACCATAATAGCTGCCGGGGCATTCTTTATAATCGCATTGGCAATATTATTGCGGTAGTTTACGAGTTATAGAGTTTATGACTCATAGAGGAGAAAAATGGAGCAGGTAATAATGAATCAATTGAGTTATCCAATCCTCAGCACACTTATATTTCTGCCTGTTTTTGGCGCCCTGCTGCTTCTTTTTGCCAGAAGATCATGGGAGTTACTCACAAAATGGGTTGCCCTGACAATAAGCATTGCAACATTTCTCTTATCAATCCCATTATTTACAAATTTTGATAAGTCAACATATAAGATGCAGTTTGTCGAAAGATTCAGCTGGATTCCGGACTGGAATATAAATTATTATATCGGCGTTGACGGTATAAGCATCTTATTCGTTCTCCTTTCTACATTAGTAGCAATCCTCTGCGTTCTCATATCATGGAATGCAATAAAGACGAAGGTAAAAGAGTTCTACATAGCCATCCTGTTGACTACAGCAGCAATGATAGGCGTCTTCTGTTCCTTGGACTTTTTCCTTTTCTATATTTTCTGGGAGGCAATGCTTATACCGATGTTCCTCATTATAGGGGTTTGGGGAGGGCCGAACAGGATTTATGCAACTATAAAATTCTTCTTATATACACTGATTGGCAGTGTCATGATGCTTGTCGGGATTATCGTACTTTACTTATATGCAGGCAAGACCCTTGACATCCTTGAGTTAACTACAAAAACATATCCCTACAATATGCAGTTATGGCTTTTCTGGGCATTTTTTGCCGCATTTGCAGTAAAGGTTCCCATGTTCCCTGTCCACACATGGCTTCCGGATGCACATACAGAAGCACCTACAGCAGGCAGCGTAATACTTGCAGCCGTACTTATCAAGATGGGTGCATACGGTTTCCTGAGATTTTCCTTGCCTTTGTTCCCCGATGCTTCGAGGGCAATGACGCCTGCGATGTTGGCCCTTTCAGTTATAGCTATCATATACGGAGCGGTCATATGTCTCGGCCAGACAGATTTAAAGAGGCTTATTGCATACAGTTCTGTGAGTCACATGGGTTTTGTAACACTTGGAATCTTTGCCCTTAACAGTCAGGGACTCGAAGGCGGTATACTACAGATGCTCAATCACGGTGTTGTTACAGGGGCGCTCTTCTTGTCTGTAGGGATAGTATATGACAGGACACATTCGAGGCAGATTGCAGATTATGGCGGTCTCGCAACGCATATGCCTATATATGCAGCTTTTTTCATGGTATTTACTCTGTCAGCAATAGGGCTTCCGGCTACAAACGGATTTATTGGTGAATTCCTGATTATCCTCGGTGGTTTTACCGCAAATAAATGGGCAGGAGTACTCGCAGCAACAGGTGTAATTATAGGCGCTGGATATATGCTCTGGCTTTATCAAAGGGTGTTCTTTATGGATATCAATAAAAAAGTTATTGGTTTACCTGACATGGATATCAGGGAAACAATAACGCTTATCCCCCTTCTTATACTTGTTTTCTGGATAGGCGTTTATCCGAACTCATTCCTCAGTTTTATGCATGCCTCAGTCCAACATCTCATAGAGAGAGTCAATATGCCTGGCGGTATGCAAGAGGTAAACATAGCAAAAACCCTTATGGAGGTAGTCAGATGAATTTCCAGTTTCCTGACATCGGTCCTGTAATACCCGAGCTTATAATGACTGCCATTGCTCTGATAGTTCTATTAGCAGACCTTTTAATAAAGAAAAAGGAAGTACTTGCACTGTTCAGTATTGCGGGTATAGCTGCCGTGGCATATACCCTGATCGGTTCCTCCGGTGTTACATTCGGAGGGATGTTCATCTCTGATGGTTACAGTACATTCTTTAAACTCATTTTTTTTGTTAATGTCATCCTCTCTGTTTTAATATCTATTAAATACATCGTTATAGAGAAGGTTAATTTCGGGGAGTATTACGCTCTAATATTGTTTTCAACAACCGGCATGATGATTATGGCCTCTGCTGCTGACCTTATCGTGCTGTATCTCGGTCTTGAACTCATGGCCCTGAGCACATATGTCCTTGCAGGTTTTATCCGTCATGACATCAAATCAAATGAGGCAGCGCTGAAATATTTCCTTCTGGGCGCCTTTTCAACAGCCTTCCTGCTTTATGGAATCTCAATGATTTATGGTCTGACAGGTACGACGAATATTAAGGCAATAGCACTTTATATCAGTGAAAAGGGTCTTACAGGGAATCTTTCACTTTTACTTTCTGTTATACTCTTTACTGTTGCATTTGGATTTAAAATCGCCGCTGCACCATTTCACATGTGGGCGCCTGACGTGTATGAAGGAGCACCTACGTCCATAACAGCATTTATGTCGGTAGGTCCAAAGGCAGCGGGGTTTGCGGTTCTCGGAAGGGTATTTATGGTAGCCTTTGTTTCAGTCAAGGTTGACTGGGTAGCAATACTAATTCCTATATCAATACTCACGATGGGTGTCGGTAATATAGTTGCGTTATCACAGACAAACATTAAAAGGATGCTTGCCTACTCATCAATTGCCCATGCAGGATACGCCCTTCTTGGTATCATCTGTGCGAACAATGAGGGACTTGCCAGCATGATGAATTATCTGATGATATATGCATTTATGAACATTGGGGCCTTTGCAGTAATAACCATGCTCAGGAGTGAAGGATTCAGGGGTGAGGATATAACTGACTATGAAGGCCTTGCTAAAACCCATCCATTATCAGCAGCTCTTATGCTTATATTTATGTTTTCACTTACAGGTATTCCACCCACGGCTGGGTTTATAGGTAAGTTGTACATATTTATGAGTGCAATAAATGCTGGATATACATGGCTTGTAGTCATAGCAGTAATCTTTAGTGCAATATCTGCATATTTCTATCTTAGGATAGTCATGTACATGTATATGAAAGAGCCAAAGGAAGTAGTCACTCTCACAAAATCTCCATCAACAGGTATTGCCCTTGGAGTGGCAGCAGTAGCTGTGCTTGTAATAGGTATATTCCCATCATTCCTCGTTGATCTTGCCAGAGCAGCAATAAAAGGGTTTTAAAAGTTTTTTTAATTAGAGAGTTAACTCCGCATAAGCTCCAACCTTAATAGATCTCAATCTGCTATAAGCGAAAGTCATTCCTGCCTTATTCAGGTTATCTCGAAGTCCTTACCAGTTTGCCACCTCTTGGAATTATAGCAATTCCTGAGGAATCTATGTGGCAGCGGAAACGGTCTTTTTCAGGGGCAAAACCAATCTGTTCGCATTCATCTATCACATTCAACTTATCCACAATTACCCTATTAAGTCTACAACCCTTTTTAATTACCACTTCGTCCATAATTATGCAGTCTTCCACACTAACATCATTTTCAATCGTTACACCACTACGGATAATAGAATTGCGTATCTTTGCCTTATGAATAACTGTTCCCTCAGCAATTATACTGTTTCTTATATCACCTCTCAGTATCTTTGTAGCAGGGCCCTCAAAACCTGATGGATGGATAGGCCACAATTTGTTGTCAAGTTCAAATAGAGGCAAATCGCCTAACATGTCCATATGGGCTTCAAAAAAAGCAGATATTGTCCCTACATCTCGCCAGTAACCTTCCTCCTCATAAGGCATGGTCCCAGGGATGATATTTGTTGCAAAATCATAGGCGAATACCTTACCTGTTTCAACCAGATCAGGTATTACATGGGCACCAAAATCATGCTGTTTTCTTCTTTGTGCCTTTGCCAGTACTTGCAGAAGCACATCCCTGTTAAATATATAATTCCCCATGGAAACATACGCACGACCGGGGTCATCAGGCATCGATGTGGGCTTCTTTGGTTTTTCCTGAAATCCGACAATTCGTTTTTCGCTGTCAGTTATAATAACCCCAAACAAAGCTGCCTGTTCAATAGGAACAGGTCTTGCAGCAACAGTAACAAAGGCCTCATTTTCAAGATGGAAATCTATCATTTGACGAATATCCATTCTGTATATATGATCTGCTCCAAAAATTATAACAAGCTTTGGATTGTGTCGGCGGATGAGGTTAACATTCTGAAAAATCGCATCAGCCGTGCCCTGAAACCATTCGGGACCCATCCGCATCTGTGGTGGAACCACAGCCACAAAATGATCCTTGATAATAGAAGATAAAACCCAGTTCTTTCTCACATGTTCAATAAGTGACTGGGATTTGTATTGCACAAGAAGATAGATAGAGTAAATGTGTGAATTCACAAGATTACTTAGGACAAAATCCACTATCCTGTACCTGCCGCCAAATGGAACTGACGGTTTTGAACGAAATGCCGTCAATGGAAAAAGTCTCTCGCCCTTGCCTCCTGCAAGAACAAATGCAAGAACCATTGGATGTGCCATTATGCCTCCATGAAGATTTAATTTATCTATTTAAAGGGACCATTTAACATCTCAGAAAGAGCTGTAAATCGTTTGTCTGAAACCATTTCCTCAAGAGTGAGCGGTGTTTTTTGCAGCCAGTTGGGATATGAATCGACTGTGCCGGGCATGTTTTGCTGATTCAGTGTACCAATGATATCATCAAGGCTGACCAGCAGCAATTTACACGGCGTGAGCGAAAGATACTGGTATATAGCAAGGCATAGTTCAGAGGTCATTTCAGGAATCGTCTTCAGTTCTGAAGGGTAATCATCAGGGATAATTCCCTGAGACTTAAGGGCAGAGAGAATAAGTCTCTTGTCCCTTTCCCTTTCATTGATTTGTTCCAGCCATATAGTATCATCACGATATATCCCGAGCTGCTTTTTTATCTCTAAATCTCGTCCTGCCCAGTAGCCGTATATTGTTGGCAGGTCATGAGTCGTTAAAGCACACAATGCCATACCTGGGTACTTTTCAGGTGGAACAAATGAGGGGTCAGGATAATTTCTTTCAAAATAAAAAAGCCTGTAAGAAAGCATATGAAATCTCTGAAGCGTTTCTCTTACATTTTCACCTATTGTACCAAGGTCTTCAGCAATCACTACGGTTCTATTCCTGATGCTTTCCAAAGCAATAATTCGAAGGAGATCCTCTGATGGATAGCTTATATAAGCACCTTCTTTGGGGGACAGTCCACGAGGTATCCAGAAAAGCCTGAACATACCTAGGGCGTGGTCTATTCTAATGGCACCGCCGTATTTCATATTTTTCCTTATTGTCTGGATAAATAATTCATAGCCGGTCTCCTTCAATTTCTCGGGGATCAAGGGAGGGAATCCCCAGTTCTGGCCATCAGGGCTAAAATCATCAGGAGGGGCGCCAACATCCACTTCTCGTGCAACGACATCCTGATAACTCCAGGCATCGCTCCCCCCGCCAAGAGAGCCGATAGCAAGGTCATTATAAAGCCCTACAGCCATTCCCAGATTTCTGGCCTCTTCAGCAACTTCTTTGAGTTGATTATCAATAAGCCACTGGATATATTTATAAAAGAGAATTCCCTTTTTATTTGCTTTTCTAAATGCCTGAACCACTTTACCTGATAAACTGCGATATTCATCAGGCCACTCCTGCCAATTCAGTGAAAGGGAGACTCGGAGATTGTGTCGCGATGCCAGTGCCATATATATTGCAAAAGATTCAAGGGCAGTACCCTCTTCTGTTATGTATTTTTTAAAGTCCTTGCCTCGACGGGTATTTCGTGTATAGTATTTTTTATAAAAGAGAGCAAAGGCATTCTTTAGCATCCTTTCTTTCAACAATGTAACCCTTTCATAATCAACTAAGTTTCCTTTTCTGAGTTCAGCTAATTCTTTGTTGAAATTTTCAGATATCATGATCGTCTTGGTATCTTCTGATTCTGCCACTTCAGGTAGGTTTTCTACATCAAGGTAAATAAAATTTTTATAAAGCCTGCTTACAGGAGAATACGGACTGATCCCGAAGGGTTTTGTGTTTGGAATTGTATGTAGCGGATTGATTCCTATAAAGCCACCCTTCAAATTAGCAACCCACCTGACAATATTTTTAAGGTCAGTAAAATCACCGATGCCCCAGTTTCGTGCTGAACGGATTGAGTACAGGTTAACTGAAAGCCCCCACGCCCTTCCATTTTGCAACTCAGGGGGAATATAGCAGGTGTCAGGAGTTAATATAACCTTAGATGTTTTTTGTAAAAGGTTTACTCCACATGGAAAGATGTTTTCAGGATGTTTGCACTCTACATGAATTACATAATACCCAATAACTCGGCATACCATATCCGAGAGGTTTATCTTTATAAATCTTATACCATCTATCCATTGTATTTCTGAGATTGTTATGGAATCTCCTGCAAGTATAAATTCAGCTTTTTGTCCATTTTCATCCAAAAATCCCCCCTTCTCCCCTTTACTAAAGGGGGGTGAGGGGGGATTATTTCCATTGTATTTTGTGTCATCTTCTATAGACCAAGAGATTATAAGTTTAGCTTCTTCATCCTCTTTTATGGGTATATAAACGGGGATTACTACAGGCTGATCATTTACTGATAAAACATGTACAGGTTCGATAAAGCTTTTCCATAGTTTCCACTTTCGTTCATTAATTTCTTTTACTATGTCCCCGACTGAATCAATCTTTAGTTTCATTGCCTTGAGTATCGCCATTTGGGTCTCAACAGAAATTACATGCTTTTTGCCAAAAATATCCCAGTATTCTAAAACTATCCCGCACAGTTCAGATAGCTCACTGATTAGTTCATCTGTAAGCTGCACATCGGTTCCCATATTACTTATTTATCACTCCATATTATCATTTCCGATTCCCTTCACTGATTTATCTAAAAGCTTATAGTTGCTTTCCCTTTTTCTTTTTCAGTGAAAAAAATAGTAAAATGGTTGCACCTATCCCAATGATAGAGCGTACAACCGCACCTGATGCTAAAATTAACCTCTTCAAAATCTTCATTCTGCCACCTTTATATTTTCCTTCTTATAAACCATATATCTTTACCACTCTGATCTTTCATAATCCTGAATATTCATATTATTCAGTCATGGGATTATAATCACTTCCTCCCTCTATTACCTTTTCTGCTGTCTCTTTATCCTCCTTTCTTACTAAAATTTTTATCTCACCTATTTTACCTACATTTACAGGAAAGGAAGTCATCTTTGATGACCTCAAAACTACAGGAATTCCGCCACTTTCCAGTAGGTCTTTTATAATCTCAGCCTCAAAACGGTCATAGGTAATAAGAACCTCAACCCATTCTTTGCTCATTCACCCATTACCTTTTTATCCAGCACCTTGAGAATACCCCGCACTCATTTTAACTTTTTTATCTAATCTTTAAAAGTTCCAAAATTAATCTTTAAATGTATTCTTAAATTTATACCATGTCACCTCATAAAAAAGCTTTATCTCTAATAGTGGTAGTGTAAAAAAAAAGAGTTATTGATAATTTGCGTTTTAGGCAATTAATGTAAATGAGTTTATGCTATACTAAAATTAATAGATTTAATTTATTTTAACTAAAAGGAGGAGTGAACATGGCAAAAGTAGAAAAGGTAAAGTGCGCAGCAAAAACCAGTAAGGGAACAAAATGTAAGAATACCGTAACTGGAAAATCGAAATTCTGCGCAACTCACAAGAAAAAATAGCTGTAGTTTAAAAACCGTCCTCAAGAAAAATCTTAGAGGATAGAGTTAATTAACAAGGTTGCAGAATAAACAATCAGAGATAGAAGTTAGTAAGAGTTATTCTTATTAATCTATCTGAAAGGTTAGTATTTGCTTTTGCAGCCTAAATATGAGCGTGAGTAACAAGAATCTCGCCTCAAAGGGCATGTGTCCACCCCTTTCCAATAGAATCCGTAAGATTGATAAACTGCTCGGGATATATTGTTTTTATTTCTTAACTACCACAGATGATTTTTACGTAACAGATTAAACACCGATTTTCACAGGGGTTTTAAGCGTCATTTTTCTTATGGCGTCCAGATAATCCTCAGAGGTTTATGATCCAGCCATGGGACAAATAT
>PEUB01000111.1:1298-19999 GCA_002780895.1 Nitrospirae bacterium CG02_land_8_20_14_3_00_41_53 | reverse complement strand
GGATGGTGATACCCTGACCTATTCCCTCAAATCTGCGCCTTCCGGCATGACCATTGATTCTTCAAAAGGGATGATAAAATGGAATGTGCCGCCTGAGTTTAAAGGAAAAGCTCCGATTACTATCTCTGTCACCGATGGACACGGAGGAGAATCGCTTCAGAACCTCACCCTTGAGATAAGGTAAGAATTGCAAAAATCTTCGAAATGATGTTAAAAATTAGCATGTGTCCTCTTTTTGTCTTGAATTAAACATATAAAAAGGATAAGATGTTAAATAATATTCATGAAGGTAAAACTATCAAGGCATGCGAAAAATCGGAATCGGAAAATACAGGCCACAGTCTTTGAAATCATTGAATGTATAGAAAACCCTGATAGCCATTACATTCAAGATAATGGAAGAGAAGTTACAATAAAAGCAGCCGGGAATAAGCTACTAAAAATTGTTTATAGAAGAAGTATAGAGAGATATGAAATTGTAACTATTATTAATCGGAATCAATAGGAGATACTATGAAGATAGAATATGACAATTATGCAAAAGCCCTTTATATAAGACTGCAAGAAAAAGAACGCGGGAGAACCATTGAAATAAACGAAAATTTAAATATAGACCTTGATGAAAGGGGCAACTTAATAGGGGTAGAGATATTAAATCCTGATGAATATCCTTTAGAAAAATTGTTCAAGCCCGTAGTTGAGGAATACACCGAAAAAGACGCTGAGATTATTGAGATAAAAAAAGAGCATGCAAACATTTAAACACTACCCTCTGACGTATTCATTTAGAACCGCATTCGAGTTAAGATAAAATTCAATGCTCCGCCTATTAGCAAGAGGTAGACACTGACACTACACTGACACTATATACCAAAGAGCAATGCAAGGCGGTAGGCTGCCATTCCGCCGCCTAACGAGATGAGAAGCATAAAGATTAACGAGAAGATGAACCACTTCCAGCTTTCTATTTCCTGCCTCATTACAGACATTGTTGCTGCGCACGGGATGAATAGCATCATAACGACAAGGAATGAAAGAGCCGATGCATGGCTCATCATATCCGGCAGGATGTTTCTTAGCCCTTTTTCTCCAACACCATAGAGCACCCCGAGTATCGCTATCGTGTTTTCCTTAGCGACAAAGCTACCCAGAAGGGCCACTATCATCCTCCAGTCCAGACCCATGAGTGCCCCTAAAGGTTCGATGAGGCGTCCTATCCGTCCAAGCACGCTGTCCTCTATTCTCCCGCCGGGGATGTTGGACATCAGCCATATCAGTATGGAAAACCCGAGGATAACCGTCCCAGCCCGCTTAACAAATGCCTTTGTCCTGTTCCAGACAACCATCCCTATTGTCTTAGGGTTCGGTTTGTGATACAGGGGAAGCTCCATTATGAAGGGCATTGGTTCCCCTCTCAGAAACAATCTGCTAACAAGCATTCCAGAAAACCCAAGGGCTAATATGTTCACGGTAACAAGTGACCAGGAAATAAAAGCCGACCGCTCCATGAAAACCGCAGCAGCGACTAATGTTAGAACGGCAAGCCTTGCTGTGCACGGGACAAATGGCGCAAGGAATATCGTAAGAAGTCTTGCCCTCCTCGACTCGATTATCCTTGCCCCCAGAACCGCCGGGACATTGCATCCAAACCCAAGAAACATGGGTAGAAAGCTCTTTCCGTGAAGCCCTATTGTGTGCATGAACCTGTCCATTACAAAGGCAGCCCTGGCTATGTATCCGACATCCTCAAGAAACGCCATAAAGGCGAAAAATATCAGGAGTATTGGCAGGAATGTGAGGACAGTCCCTGCACCTCCTATAATGCCATTTATCACAATTCCACTGATCCATCGGGGGGCCCCGGAAAGAAAGTGCCCGGCCCATCTCGCAAGAGAGTTCACCAGCCATTCCAGCAGCCCCTGCACGGGTGATCCTATCCCGTATGTCAGCAGGAAGGCAATGGCGAGTATACTTAAAAGTACAGGTATGCCGAAGACTGGTCGTGTGAGAACATGGTCTAAACGATCTGTCAGGAGGACCTGCCCTCTCTTAAAGCGGGAGACAGAGGCGCGGGTCACAGTCTCTATCCAGTCGTATCTCCCTCCGACAACAGCACGGAAAGAGTCCTCATGTTTAATAAGAAGCGACTGTATCCTGCTCCATTTGTTACCAGGCAAAATATCTTCCATCATCTTTAAAATCTCGGTATCTCCTTCCATCAGCTTTGTCACAGCCCAGCGGGCTGTATATGGAGCAGGAATATGCTCTTTGGTAAGTTCAATCAGGTTTAAAAAAATGGCACTGTGATCCTGAGAGATATCTGGTATTTTAGGATTGTATTTCACTTTTCCATCTGACAGGAGAATTATCTGCGATAAAAGTTCCTTTATCCCCTCATTTTTACTCGCAACCATCGGGATAACCGGTATCCCAAGGGAATTCTGAAGGCTGTTTATATCTATGTGAATTCCTTGCTTCTCGGCTACATCCATCATGTTCACAGCTACTATGACAGGTGGATCAAGAAGAAGCAGCTCAGAGAGGAGGTAAAGGCTTCTTTCAAGTGCTGCGGCATTTGTTATGAGCACCAAAACATCAGGCCGCTCATTTATAACAAAATCTCTTGCAATTTTTTCTTCTTCAGAGAAGGCAGTAAGGCTGTATGTTCCTGGCAGGTCTACTATTGTCATCTCCACGTTATCGTATATGTGAATTCCTTCCTTTTTCTCAACAGTTTTTCCAGGCCAATTCCCTACGTGCTGGGACATACCTGTAATCACATTGAATACTGTGGACTTCCCAACATTGGGTTGTCCGGCAAGTGCAATAATTAGTTTATGCCTGCCGCTCATTCTACAAGCTGCCCTTTCTTCTGGCATGATAAGTCAAAAACTACCAGTATTTTTGAGGCCTGTCCTCTTCCAAGAGCTACCCTTGTGGTGTTAACAAGCACGATTACAGGGCCCCTGCTGTTCCGGAGGACCTTGATCTCAGTGCCGGGGACAATCCCCATTCCTGCAAGTCTGCTCATAAAGCCAAGCCCTCCGGATATTGAATGGATAACTCCTTCTTCACCTTCTCTAAGCGATGTAACCGGGAATAATTTTTTATCCGTCTTTCTGCCCTCTATTCCTGATCTTGTCAAATTTTTTATCTTCTTTTCTTCTGACATTTTTTGCAGTATCCCCTTATCTCGAAAGTGTGGTTTACTCCCCGAAAATTCTGCTTAGTACAGAGACCTTCATGGAGTCTCTCGAGATCTTCAGAACAAAATTCTATGGTGTTTCCGCACATAATGCACAGCATGTGATCGTGGTGCTTATGGCCGAAGGTGTATTCATAAATAGTGCCGTGTTCTGTCTTCCGCACCTTATCTATAAGGCCGCATTCACACAATAGGTTTAATGTCCTGTAAACTGATGCCCTTGATGCCTTCAGGCCGGTTTCCCTTATTTTTAAATAAAGAGATTCAGGATCAAAATGGCCGTGATAAGAAAGTGTCTTCTGAAGGATAGCTGCCCGCTCTTTGGTAAAACGCTGCCCTTTGTCCTTAAGGAAACCGATGAAGATTTTCTTTTCCATCACCTTGCCTAACCCTGATTTTTATTGAGATTGATTCTCAGTATCATTTTAAAATAATTGTGGGTTATAGGTCAAGCAGTATTCCAGCAATTCTCGGTGAAAAGAGACGAGATTGCTTCAGGATAAGGCCCTTCGCAATGACGGATTACGAAAACTTGTCTTGTCATTGCGAGCGGAGCGAAGCAATCTCAAGGGTTTTCAATTTCACCGAGAATTGATAGCAGGCCATGCGGTAGTTTTACATTTTTTAAATATTTATGCTATGTTGTATACTTTGAAAGTCAGCGATATACTAAACTTTAAAATTCTCATAAAAAGTAATCTATCCCCCTCTTTTGTAAAGAGGGGTGAGGGGAGATTACTAAAAAATAAATTTAATAGGTATTTCAGATGATAAAGAAAATTGTCCTTGCTTACTCCGGAGGTCTTGATACCTCCGTGGCGATAAAATGGCTGAAGGAAAAATATAACACAGAGATAATCGCCTTCTGCGCAGACCTCGGCCAGGGTGAAGACCTTAAAGCAATTAAAGAAAAGGCATTAAAGACCGGCGCATCAAAGGTTTATGTAGAGGACCTGAAAGAAGAGTTTGTTAAAGACTATATATTTCCGATGCTCAGGGCAAACGCAGTTTATGAGGGTTCATATCTGCTCGGCACATCAATTGCAAGACCTCTCATCGCAAAGAAACAGGTAGAGATTGCAGAAAAGGAAGGCGCTGAAGCCGTTGCCCATGGCGCTACAGGTAAAGGAAATGACCAGGTCAGGTTTGAACTCACGTATTATGCACTTAAGCCTGACGTAAAGGTTATTGCGCCGTGGCGGGAATGGTCATTTAACTCGCGGAAATCCTTAATCGAATATTCCCAGAAACATGGTATCCCTGTTGCAGCAACAAAGGAAAAACCATATAGCATTGACAGGAACCTCTTTCACATAAGCTATGAGGGCGGGATTCTCGAAGACCCTTGGCAAGAACCACCATCTGATATGTATACAATGATTGCACCGCCTGAGAAGGCGCCTGATAAACCCGAATATATTGAAATCTCTTATAAAAAGGGCGACCCTGTTGCAATTAATAATAAGCGTATGCTACCTGCAAAGCTTCTCGGCAGATTGAACTCCATTGCAGGTAAAAATGGCATTGGAAGAATAGATATAGTAGAAAACAGGTATGTCGGGATTAAATCCAGGGGTGTTTATGAAACGCCCGGCGGCACAGTGCTTCATTCAGCCCACAGGGCAATAGAGTCAATAATCCTCGACAGAGAGATAATGCACCTCAGAGACTCTCTTATAACACGCTATTCTGAGCTTATATATTATGGATACTGGTTTTCTCCGGAGAGGGTTGCTCTCCAGAACCTTATAGATGATATACAGAAAAATGTTACGGGTACTGTCAGGGTAAAGTTATATAAAGGGAACTGTTACATTGTCGGCAGAAAATCTCCTGATTCACTTTATCACCCTGAGCTTGCAACATTTGAGACAGAAGATGTATATAATCAGAAGGATGCAGAAGGGTTTATCAAGATCAATGCCTTGAGGTTGAAGTTAAGAAAAATGGGATAATGATACTATGAGGCTTTGGAATTATGTCAGATCTTAGATACTGGATTGCGCTGTCCATGATACAGGATATAGGACCCGTTGGGTCCAGAAAATTGCTTTCGGTATTTGGAACGCCTGAACGGATATTCAATGCGGAGGTTGATGCCTTCCTTGCTGTGGAAGGTATAGGTATAAACAGGGCAAAAAAAATAAAAGAATTTTCATCATGGAAAGACGTTGAGAAACAGATTATGGTTCTTGAAAAAAGGGGGATAAAGGCCGTGAGTTTTTATGAGTCATCATATCCTGAAATGCTCAGGGAAATAGAGGATGCCCCTATGGTCATTTATATCAAGGGTGATATTCAGCCTCAGGATAGATATGCAATCGCAAGTGTTGGTTCACGCAAACCAACAGACTATGGGACAGCTGTTGCAGAAAATATTTCGGAGGAGCTTGCATCCATGGGCTTTACTATTGTAAGCGGTATGGCAAGAGGCATTGATACCTTGTCACACAAAGGTGCGCTAAGGGCTGGCGGCAGGACCATAGCAGTGCTCGGCTCAGGGCTTGACGTACCTTATCCCCCGGAGAACAAAATGCTGATGGATAAAATTGCAAGCTCAGGGTGTGTTATTAGTGAGTTCCCTCCCGGCACCCCTCCTGATAAAGAAAACTTTCCACGAAGAAATAGATTGATAAGCGGCCTTTCTCTGGGTACACTCATAATAGAGGCTACCTCTGAGAGCGGTTCTCTGATTACAGCACGATATGCCCTCGAGCAGGGCAGAGAGGTATTCGCAGTGCCTGGTAATATAACCTCATCTACTTCAGAAGGCACGAACGAACTGATTAAAAAAGGTGCAATACTCACACGGAAGGCAGAGGATATTATTGAGGAACTTGCGCCTGTTTTGAAAGGATATATAAGATCGAAAGATAAGGTCAAGGTAGAAGTTACTGAGGAAGAAAAGGACATCTGTAACCTGCTCTCCGGAGAGCCAAAGCAGATAGATATTATTTCCCGGGAGAGCGGACTGCCAACGTCAAAGGTACTCGGAATCCTCCTTGGATTAGAGTTGAAAGGTGCTGTAAGGCAAACAACAGGAAAGAGGTTTTATCTGGCATGAACAATCTTGTCATTGTTGAGTCGCCTGCTAAAGCAAAGACCATACTTAAGATACTCGGAAAGGGATTTGCAGTTAGGGCATCTATTGGTCATATAAAAGACCTTCCTAAGAAAGAGCTTGGGGTTGATGTTGAAAATAATTTTAAGCCTCATTACGTTGTAATCCCTGGTAAAGAGAAAATTATTAAAGAACTTAAGAAGGCATCAAAAGAGGCTGATAAGGTTTTTCTTGCCCCCGATCCTGACAGAGAAGGCGAGGCAATCGCATGGCATATTGCATACGAAATCTCAGATAAAAAATCCCAGACCGTAAATGAAAAGATATACAGGATTATTTTTAATGAAATAACAGAGCGGGCTGTGCGAGAAGCGATAAAAAACCCTGAGAAGATAGATATGAACAAGGTTGATGCCCAGCAGGCCAGAAGGATACTTGACAGGCTTGTTGGTTACGGTCTCAGCCCCCTTCTGTGGAGGAAGGTGCGGAGAGGCCTTAGTGCAGGAAGGGTACAGTCTGTTACAGTAAAACTGGTTGTGGATAGAGAGCGTGAGATTGAGTCATTCAAATCTGAAGAATACTGGAGCATAAATGCTGACTTTGAAGGCTCCAAGCCTCCAAAGTTCTGGGCAAGGCTCTATAAAATAGATCAGAAGTCAGAAGTCAGAAGTCAGAAGTCAGAAACAAACAACAGATTTCTTATCCCGAATGAGGAAACAGCAAATACGATAGTTGATGACTTAAAGGATAAAGGTTTTGTACTAAATAAGATAGAGCGCAAACTAAGAAAAAGAATGCCCTATCCTCCTTTTATCACAAGCACTATACAACAGGAAGCAGCAAGGAAACTGAGATTCACGGCAAAAAAGACAATGGCAATAGCGCAACAACTTTATGAAGGCATAGAACTTGGTCAAGAAGGTGCTGTAGGACTCATAACATATATGAGAACGGATTCTCACAGGGTAGCTGCCGAGGCACAGGAATGGGCAAGAAAGTTAATTGAGAGAGTTTATGGAAGAGATTATATACCTGAAAAACCTCCTTTTTATAAGAGCAAGGCATCTGCCCAGGAAGCACATGAGACAATAAGGCCCACGTATCCTGATAAAAGACCAGAAGCAATAAAACAATTTCTTTCAAAAGAACAATACGCACTTTACACACTGATATGGAATCGTTTCATATCAAGCCAGATGACACCGGCACAGCTTGAACAAACAACCTTTGTTATCGTAAGTCGTGACACGTCTCACGTCTCACGCCTTACGCCCTATGAATTTCGGGCATCAGGAACAGTAGTCCGTTTCGATGGCTTCATGGCCATGTATACAGAGGGGAAGGATGAGATAGAAGAGGAAGAGGGATTGACACTACCTGCATTAAAAGAAGGTGAAACATTAAGACTCCTCAATTTACAGCCCAAACAGCATTTTACACAGCCGCCGCCGCGTTATACAGAGGCAACACTTGTAAAGATGCTGGAGGAAAAAGGCATAGGCAGACCAAGCACCTATGCAGCAATACTTTCAACCGTACAGGATAGAAAATATGTCCAGAAAACTGATGGTAAGTTTTCCCCTACAGAGCTCGGCATTGTTGTAAATGATTTTCTTGTTGAAAGATTTCCTGAGCTCATAGACGTAAGTTTTACTGCCAAAATGGAAGATGAGCTTGACCGTATTGAAGACGGAAAGATGAAATGGATAAAGGTTGTAAAGGCTTTTTACAAGCCCTTCAGCACTGACCTTACAGAAGCTATAAAAACTACAGGCAGAGTTAAACCAAAAGATATACCTACTGAAAACATATGCGAGAAATGCGGCCTTCCCATGGTCATAAGGTGGGGAAGACACGGAAGATTCCTGGCATGTTCCGGCTTCCCTAAATGTAAAAATACAAAACCCTTAGAAAACCAGGAGCCAGGAGTTAATAATCAGCAGCCAACACCACAGCAGACTGATGAGGTATGTGAGAAGTGTGGTTCACCTATGTTAATAAAATCAGGACGCTATGGGAAATTCCTTGCCTGTTCAAAATATCCTGAATGCAAAAATACAAAACCCCTTTCTACAGGGATAAAATGCCCTAAAGATGGAGGAGATATTGTGGAGAGGCGTTCAAAAAAGGGAAAACCGTTCTGGAGCTGCAGCAACTATCCCGGATGCAAGTTTGCCACATGGTATAAACCCGTTTCTAAAAAATGTCCCAAATGTAATGCTGATTTCCTTCTTGAAAAGCGGGATAAGGGGGGACAGACAATACTCTTCTGCCACAAAAAAGAGTGCGGCTACAAGGAAGTTGAAAAGGCCCCATCAGAAGAGGCAGCCCTGACAGGGGTTGCTTGAGACCTGTAATCATAGGAATCGGCGGTGCCCACAGCGGCGCTGGAAAAACCACTTATGCTTCATTGATCCTTAATAGGCTTAAAGGTTGGGGTGCGATAAAATACACGAAAACATCGCTGTATTGCTCCTTAGTAGAAGATATAAAAGTCCTCTCAGAGAAAGGCAAAGATACAAAGAGGTTATTGGATGCCGGTGCTGAAAAGGTGCTCTGGGTTCAGTCATCCTTCTCTGAACTGGAAGAGGTTCTTCCAATGGCAGTGGAAATGTTATCTCATCTTAAGGGTGTTCTGGTTGAGGGTAATAGTGCGATAGAGATTTTAGAACCGGATATTGTGATATTTGTTTCTGGAATTGAAGGAAAAATCAAAAAAGGTGCAGAAAAGATCCTTAAGATGGCGGATGTTGTTATCTTTGAGAAAAAGCCTCCGCAAGGAATACCTAAAAATGCTAAAAGATTTCGCAGGGATGATGTGGAAGGAGTTATAGATTTTATAATGGGACTTATAAAGGAATGCGAAGATAACAGATAGCTTTAAAAATCTTGATTTTTCCAAAAGAAATCCCGAAAAGTTTTTAAATTACACATTCGATGAGCTTGGAAGAATAGGGATAGGAAAGGGCAAAGCCAGATACGAATTACAAGCTGGGCGGTGCTGGAGGTTGTGGATTGACAAATTAGTATCCAAATTGTAGACTTATTGTAGGACAATTGGTAAACGGAGGTGGTACAGATGAAGTTTGTAACTGTAAGAGATTTTAGGATAAGACCCGGTGAGGTATGGAAAAATCTTGAAAAGGACGAAGAGGTTATAATCACGTCAAACGGCAAACCGATAGCCATGCTGACAGGCATAAGTGATGTTACGTTTGATGAAACACTCGAGGTTTTTCGCCGTACAAAGGCAGAACTTGCCATATCAAGGATGAGGAAAGCAGCAGTAAAAAAAGGTTTGTCCGGCATATCGAGAGAGGAAATAGAAGCTGAAATAAAAGCTGTACGAAAAGAAAGAGGTTAATTGTTTATAGTTCTTGATACAAATGTTATAGTCTCGGCTCTTCTCACACCATTTGGAAATGCAGCCAGAATTCTCGATATGGTTATCAGTGGAGACCTTAATTTCCTCTATGACGACAGAATTCTGTCAGAGTATCGTGAAGTTCTTTTAAGGGAAAAGTTTGGTTTTAAAGAATATGATGTTGATATATTGCTGGAATATATTGAAACGGAAGGACTCAGAATTACCGCTGCTGTCAGTGATGAACCTCTTTTGGATAAAGATGACATTCCTTTTTTGGAAGTTGCGCTAAGCGGCAAAGCAGATGTGCTGGTTACCGGCAATAAAAGGCATTTTAAAGTTAAGTCGGCAAGAGGTCTGAAAATATTAAGTCCCGAAGAATTTTTAAAATTGTTGAAGCAGAGGAATAAATTCTTTCATTTATCTGAAGGAAAAATTTTTGGTAATTCTCAAACCTGAACTGTTCTTTTTGACTCCACTTCCTTGATAAGTGAATCTATCTCAGCCCTATCCATTGTCTCCTTTTCGAGGAGTGCCTTTGCAAATGCCTCAAGAAGGTCCTGGTTTTCTGTGAGGAGGTTCTTAGATGTATTGTATGCCTCAATCACTATCCTCTTGACCTCTTCGTCTATATCAACTGCTGTCTTTTCGCTATAGTCCTTGTGTCTTGCGATCTCTCTTCCGAGAAAGATCTGTTCATCCTTTTTGCCGAATGTAAGGGGACCAAGCTTCTCTGACATGCCCCATTCTGTGACCATTTTTCTTGCAAGCTCTGTTGCCCTCTCAAGGTCATTGCCAGCCCCTGTGGTTGTATGTTTCAATGCGATCTCTTCTGCAGCTCTGCCTCCGAGAAGAACCGATAGGGCCTTCATAAGATAGTCCTGAGAATAAGTGTATTTATCATCTATTGGTAGTTGCTGTGTAACTCCAAGTGCTCTTCCCCTGGGGATGATACTAACTTTATGTATAGGGTCAGTGCCTGGTGTCAGCTTTGCGACAAGTGTATGACCTGCCTCGTGATAGGCAGTATTTCTCTTTTCTGTCTCACTTATTATCATGCTCTTTCTCTCAACGCCCATTAATACCTTGTCCCTTGCTGCCTCAAAATCAGAGATCCCTACCTTGCTTTTGGATTTCCTTGCTGCAAGCAAGGCCGCCTCATTAACAAGATTTGCAAGGTCAGCACCGGAAAGGCCTGGTGTTCCCCGGGCTATTTGCTCAAGGCTGACACTCTCTTCAACCGGAATGTCCCTTATATGAACCTTTATTATCTCAAGTCTTCCCTTCACATCAGGCTGTGGTACAACCACCTGTCTGTCAAACCTTCCCGGCCTTAGAAGGGCAGGGTCGAGCACATCAGGCCTGTTTGTAGCTGCGAGGATAATGACTCCCTGATTGCTTTCAAAGCCATCCATCTCTACAAGGAGCTGATTCAGGGTTTGCTCACGTTCATCATGCCCGCCACCGAGGCCTGCCCCCCTCTGACGGCCAACAGCATCTATCTCATCAATAAAAATAATGCATGGTGCACTTTTCTTTGCCTGATCAAAGAGGTCCCTGACTCTGGAGGCGCCAACCCCAACAAACATTTCCACAAAGTCAGAACCTGACATTGAGAAAAATGGCACACCAGCCTCACCTGCAATAGCCCTTGCAAGAAGGGTTTTGCCTGTGCCTGGTGCACCAACTAAGAGTACTCCTTTGGGAATCTTACCGCCGAGCCTTTGAAACTTCTGGGGGTCCTTTAGAAAGTCAATAATCTCCTGAACCTCTCCTTTTGCCTCTTCTATCCCTGCAACATCAGCAAAAGTTACCTTCACTGACTTTTCAGAAACCAATTTTGCCTTTGCCTTACCAAAAGATAATGCCCTATTACCACCTGTCTGCATCTGTCGCATGAAGAATATCCAGATACCAATAAGTAAGATTATAGGACCCCATGAAAATAAGATGGTCCAGTACCAGGGATTCTGTTCTTCAGGCTTTGCAGTAATCCTTACATTATTAGACCTTAAAATTTTTACAAGGTCAGGATATTCTGCAGTATATGTTTTGAACTTCTTTCCATCTTTCAATTGGCCGCTTATAACGTTCCCTTTTATCGTAACATCTTCGACTTCACCTGCCTCGAGCTTGGTCATGAATTCAGAAAATATCATCTCCTGTTCAGTCTTCTTAGGAGTGCTTAGAAGATTGAAAAGAAGTATCATCATAACCCCAATTAATAACCAGACAAATAGATTTTTATAAGCGTTCAACTTATTTCCTCAATCTCAAATATATTATTTTAACATATTGAAATGGCTTTTTCTGTTTCAGTAACTGATTACTTCACCCTCTATTAGCTTTTTCTGCATATTTATCAGACTATTTATACCTTCCTCTGCAAGTTTTATAAGACTGTCGAGTGCAGTTTTTGAAAAAGGCATTCCCTCTGCAGTTCCCTGTATCTCAACAATTTTTCCGTTTCCTGTCATCACAACATTCATGTCCACCTCTGCCAGAGAATCTTCTGAATAACACAGGTCAATCCTCGGCTCGCCATTAACCACACCTACGCTTATGGCAGCAAGATAGTCTTTAAGAGGTGTCCTGTCTATAAGACCATTTCTTAGTGCGTATTTCAATGCATCTGACAGGCATATAAAGGCACCTGTTATTGCTGCTGTCCTTGTACCTCCATCTGCCTCTATAACGTCACAGTCTATCCAGATTGTCCTTTCACCGATAACCGACATGTCAACAACAGACCTGAGTGCCCTGCCTATAAGCCTTTGTATCTCATGTGTTCTCCCGCTAATCCTGCCTTTGCTGGATTCCCTTACAGTTCTTGTTTGGGTTGCTCTCGGAAGCATTGAGTACTCTGCTGTTATCCACCCTTTTTTCTGATCTTTGAGAAAAAGGGGAACCCTGTCCTCAATTGAGGCAGTACATATTATCCTTGTATTTCCCATCGAAATCAGTACTGAACCTTCAGCAGCCCTTGTGAAATTCCTATGGACCTTTACATCTCGTATCTCATTATTTTTCCTGCCATCAGGTCTCATCCATCCTCCATTCTTTAATTGCCAACTGTTATTTTTTCAATATCCTCTATCTTCCGTCCAAGAAAATTCTCGCCAACCTTTAAAAACCTTTCAGGCGAATCAGTTACATAAAACCTTCTTAAAGGTATACCTTTTTGTTCCCTCTTTAGGTCAATAACATCAAGTATTGTCTTAATCTCGTGTGATGTCTCAACTGCAGAATCAATGAGTCTGACACCTTCACCCATAACACCGGCTATAACCTTTTTCAATAAAGGGTAGTGTGTACATCCAAGAACAACGGTATCTATCCCTTTATCTTTTATCTCCTCAAGATACCGTTTGGCAATCAGGGTGACAATATCCCCTGCTGTCCACCCTTCCTCTACAAGCGGCACAAATAAGGGACATGAAAGACCAAGTACCTCAATGCTTTTATCAATAGCCTTGATCGCCTTTGTATAAGAATTGCTTTTTACTGTTGCCTCAGTTCCGATAACCCCGATTTTCTTGTTTCTTGTAGCCCTGACAGCAGCCTTTGCTCCTGGCTCGATAACACCAATAACAGGTATTGGAATGCTGTTTTTAATGACTTCCAGGCTTACAGAGGATGCAGTATTACAGGCAATTACAAGGAGTTTAATATCCTTTGAAAATAGAAATTTTGTGTTTTCAAATGAATATCTAATGACTGTTTCCTGTGACCTTATTCCGTATGGAACCCTCGCAGTATCTCCAAGATAAATAGTGCCTTCATTAGGCAGTTCCTTTATTATCTCTTTTAATACTGTGAGACCGCCTATCCCGGAGTCGAAGACCCCAATCGGTTTGTCTTTTTTATTCATGTGGAACCATATTTTTTAGAGGATATAAGAGATAGAGATGGCCTCCGAGTGTCTCTATCTCCTTCCCTTCTATAAGGACTTTTACATCCTGAACGTCTTGTATATTTGAGACAAGGCTTTCATATAAACCTCTAAGAATGAGGAATTCTGTTAAGGCATCCCCCTGGAAATTCCTCCTGAATTCATCTGATAGATCAACATAGAGTATCCTGTCTGCATCCTTATACAGACCAAGAAGCCTTACATCCCTCGGTATACTTGATACTGCTACACTCGAAGGCCCTTTAAGGTATTCTTCTACTGCAGCCTCTGCAATTGCAATCTGCACAGTCCTTCTCGAAAGTCTTCTCTCTTCAATCCGAAGCCGATCACCTGCAGGGTAATAGATCCTTAGAGAAAAAATATCCTCTCTCCCGGTTAATGTCTCAACAGCCTCTTCAGCGGGTTTTTCATTGGAGAATATCTTCATGAAATAAAGATATCCACCTGCAGCACCACCCAGAAAGATTAATACCAGCAATATTAAACCAGATAGCCTTCTGATATTCATAGCGAACTTCGTCCGTATAGTGTAATCCCGTTGATAATTAAATTTATCAGTCTCGCTCTCATCTGCTGGTCATAAGCCAAAAATCTCGGTGAGGGGAATTCGATCAAAACAGAGGGTGCACCTACAGAATTAAGTATAGGGAGAGGTATTTCCCGGCGAATAACGTTCGCCTTGAACTTATCTTTTATCGCCCTTTCGATGCTATCTGACAATGCCTTGCTTTTTTCGATATATTTTTTCTGTCTTGAAGAAAGGCTGTAAAAATCAACTATTTCATTTGAATCTTGCTCTTCAAACTTAGGACTGTAAAGGATAAAATTCTCAGATATTGAAAAATGTAAACTTATAAAAACATCCGGGCTTTTCTGGTTAACAAGGTTAATTCTATCAGCAAGTGAGATATACTGGTCAACCTTACGCGTAAGAAAAACCTTTTTGCCTTTCTTTGAAAGGACTGTATTTAAATCTTTAGCCAGACTCAGGCTGATATCTTTCTCGCTTACATCTCCGGAGATTATGCCAAAATCATAGCCGCCATGTCCTGCGTCTATAACAAAAACCATGGAAAGGATAGGCACTGGTTGTTTCTCAACTGTTTTTTCAGTCTGTTTCTCTGCCTGCTTCTCTATTTTTTTTTCTGTTTGTTTTTTCTTCTGTATTTCTTTCTTCTGGATATCAAAAACAAGCCTTGCCGGAGAAGATAGCCTAAAAAATTTGATCTCACCCTTTTCTTTAAGATTTATTACTAATAATTTCTCTGATGGAACCAACTCAAAAGACAGATCCTTCTGGCCTGTCAGATTGAATGTTTCCGGAAATTCTATCTTTATCTGAGGGGATGAAATAGTAACTTTTGCGTTGTTTATAAGAGTTCCTTCCGCCTCAAACACAATCCGCATATGGCCTTCCTGTTTGCTAAACTTCAGCAAGACCTCTTTCTTGAGCTGTGCAGAGAGGGAAACTGCCATAAGCACCGATATAGATAAAAATATAAAAATTATCTTTTTCATCCAAAAAGCCTTTTCTATGCCGTTATCTGAAAATACAGCCTCTTTATATTGTAATCGAAATAGATATTTTAGTGAGAATGTAATATTAATTGATTTTAAACATTGAAAGCTATTCAATTCAAGAAGGCACTATTATGAGGGTCAATTTATTCAATGATGTGTAAAATAAATCTTATATATACCCATTATCCATGCAATCAGCCCTTCTCTGGCGATATTAATATCTGTCAGCTCCTTTTCCTGGTGCGCAATATAGTTATTTCTGAAATCAGTTATGGCTTGAACTGTATCGAATAGATCCGTTTCATTGAATGTTGCAAAACTTTTCTTTATGGCCTCAAAAACTCCCCCAACCTCATATTTCGCCATTCTGCAATAGTCTAAACAAAATAATAGGAGACCTGAAGGCCACAGTCCATTTTTGAAAACAAGCGTCCTCCTTAAAAGGCTTCCAGGTGCAAACTGACACTGCGTCTGCCTGTTGTATCCGTTCTTCAATGAATGTGGTTTTTGCCAAGATTAAAGGCACAAAGGTTGCCCTGATATGTTCCCGCACGTCTAACGTGCTTGAAAAGATTTCCCTTGTTATCTTTCGGAGTGGCTGAAAAATCTAACTGTGCACAAATACCGTCACCGCCCCTTTTCCTAATTGTGTCATTCAGATAATTAATTGCCTCATTCCATGCAGAATCAGGGTCCCAGACATGATGTGCCTCGTCATTGATAACCATCACACGCTTATGCGATGTTATCCTCTCACGGAGTTCCTCGCCCGTGTCCAATGCCTTTGCCTTTGATACCGAAGGCCCCATCCAGTCATAGGTTTCTGAGTCCTTTTTCCCTTTACGCTTGTTCGTATCGTAAAGCCTGTGAATATTTGTGAGATATAGAGTTCCCCCTGTAGCCGCCCATGTTGCCTTATCCTGAAGCACAACAGAAAGGTTCCAGTCGCCCCGCCATGCCACGGGAATTAATGGGTCTTTATCGAATATTATTCCGTCGCCAAAATCTTCTTTCAGTCTTTCAAAGACGGTTATATTGGGCGCTATAACAACAAAATGTCTTGTCATTGGTGAATACGATTCCCTTGTTGTGTCAGAAGCCCCTGCGTAGTCTGTCTCTCTCCATTCCGTAACGTATCTTCTGAGGTTCTGAGCGATGATAATATCACTGGTTCTGCGGCCTTTAACTTTCTTTGCCGGATCTCCATCTTTCTCCGCCCTGACTCTGTGATGCGTAGGCATTTCATGAGGGAGATATAACGGCTCAAGGGCTGATAAATTTATGATAGGGCTACTCATAATTAATCCCCACTGTGATTGATGTATCACAGCCGAATATATCAACCACTTTTACACAAGCCATATATTTGCCTTTTTTAGGGTATCTGTTAAATGTCTGCATGCTCAATCTCGTGGCAGAGAAGTTTCAAGTCCATCTCAAATTCCCACGCAAGGCAATGAAGCTCTTTTGCGCCTGCTTCTTTTGCGGCTTTGGCAACAGCCCTCAACTCCTCGCGGGTAAAAAGCCCGTCAATGCTGTCCACATGACACAGAGCAGAACCTTTTCTGCCGTGAATGAGCGGGGAGCTTGAGTTCTGCAAGACTTCCGCTCTATAGAATTCAAGGACAACTTTTCTATGCTCCTCAGATGGGGCATTTTACCAGAGGTAAATACAATCAACCCTTTTTTAATTCCTTCGTCAATTTTCTCTTGTGACCAGATCCAATGCTTACCTGCTGGCGGAGCTATCTCGCCTTTGTCTCCAAATACTCTACTCGGACCTTGCCCTTTTTGAGTAAAGTCGCAGAGCTGATAATTTTTTTCAGAGATTTCATCAAAATACTTGTAATGTTTTTCGAGACGTTCTTCTGCAAGAGGGACATATTGTTTATTAAATAAAGATGATTCGGTTTTTGAATAAAAATAGATGGTGTCGAGAACATTCCCGAAAGATTTACTTTGCCCTTTAGATGAACGAATCTTTTGCCATACGATTTCATTCCTAAAGTTATGACGCCCAAAAATCTCATCCAGAATCAATCTTAAATGGCTATTTACCCTCCAATCACAATGGACATAAATACTTCCCGTCTCACTCAGTAATTCTTTCATTAATACCAGTCGCTCATACATCATGTGCAAATAGCTGTCAGTGCCCTTCCCCCACATATCACGATACGCCACCATCTCAAGGGTAGACTGGTCTTTCCCTAAGGTTTCTTTGCTGTCTCCAATTGGGATATCCATTGTGAAATCAGCGCCAACATCAAAGGGCGGGTCTATGCATATAAGGTCAATCTTACCTTTGAAGTCTTTGAGCAGGCTTGCCATGACGAGCTTGTTGTCGCCCCAAATGAGCATGTTCCTGAAATCGTCTTTGTGGGCTTTTTCTGAGTCGAATAAATCGAGGGGTTTTAAGCGGCTGGCGGGTTCATCAATCGTCTCAATCTTCTGCATAGGCATGGCACACCCGGCAATATCCACCTCCCGCCGGTTGCCATACTCATCATACTTCCCTTCCCAAATAAGCTCCGTCTTCCTTGTGCTTAAAGGATGCGGATTTTCCGGGCCATATCCGGGTTCTTGTTTTGGCATCTAACCCCCTCCAGTAATTACATACCAGAGAATTCTGAAATAATTTATGAATTATCTTACCGAATTATAATATAGCAGAATTTTTCTATTTACTGTTTTTTGATTTTTCTCATCTAACGAAGACTGCGAATGGTGAAGGCGCGGGAGGGGGGGACAGAGGGGCGGATGGGCTGGCTGGGGAGGGCTGGCGCACTCCTTGCTGTCACCCTTCCTTAGTGTCGTTAAGAAGTGGAAGCTTACGATTGCCTATCGTGATGGTTGCGGCAATTATGCAAACAGCATGAACAGGCAATGGTAAGCTGGAACGGATACGGATAAATGCCGTGTGCCGTGCATGATACCTGTTGCGTCAATCTAAAGCTGAAATAAGAGCGGGCATGATGCACGGCATTCCCCTGTCGATAGGAAAAAGAAGGGGATAACACTGCAAGAGATGCTTATTCCCTTTTATTTAAAATTTTTAAGCAGTATCACTCACTGGCGTTTACACCGGGAAACGAAGGATGGAAAAGAAAATAGGTGTCTGTAGGAATAGATTTACCCGATGAAGGAACTGAATGCGGTATCAACGGTTTGCTTAATATGAAGGGCTTGAAAATAGCTTTTTTGGGCTGAATTTTTTGAAACATTTGCTCTATATTCGTAATCTGCTTTTTCTCTATCCTGTTTTAAGTCATTCAGTTGGTTCCCTAATGTTTGTAATGGTTGACTCGCTTCTAATTTTAATTCTTTGATAAATCTTGCATGGCTTCTTATGATGGCTTCTATAGATGGATCATTTCCCTTTGCTTGGGAATATTTATCCGCAGCATATAAGTAGACAGCATAATATGCCCTGTTCACAGCAGTTCGAATTTTTATTTCAGTAATAGGGATGCTGTCCAGAATTTCTTTTGCGAAGTCGAGATATCCTAAAGGTTCAATCATTTAGGGAATGTCCAGATGGAAAGTTACCATAGAGGTATACTTTCTATCCAAAGTTGCCAAGAACAGGTCTTGGAGCTTGTCAAATCCTTCCAGAAGATGAGGTATATCAGACTCC
>PEUB01000111.1:0-1290 GCA_002780895.1 Nitrospirae bacterium CG02_land_8_20_14_3_00_41_53 | reverse complement strand
CAAGAACTTATATTCAGGTTCTTCAGGGTCTATGTATAGTTCATCTCTTATTTCAGCATGAGCAAAAATCTGTTTTATAAATTTATAGGCATAATTAATAGCTACCCTGAGTGCATTTTCTCTGATGAAAAGTTCTTTTTCGGTCTCATATTGCTGAGCCGCAAGGCCCCACAAACCATTTAGCAGTAAAACGGATTCATGAATACGTGCAATGCTTTGTATATGCTTGTTGTTCCATTGAGAAAGCTGGAAAGATAAATAGATTGTTGTGTCTTGTTCTTTTTTCCCAGGACGCAAATCAATGAATTGCGTCCTGGGAACACGATATAACGTTTTAGGCTTCTCGCCTGCCATCATGCTATTAGTCCAAAGTTCATAGAGACCTAACAGTCTATCGTTATAGTTTCTTGAGAAGCTTTCGTCATTAAATTTATCAATAGCAACAGTATTTTTCGAAAGAGGAATAACAGGCCCCGAGGTTGTAGAAGTTTCTTCAATAACTGCCGGTGTCACTGAAATATTTCTCCAATGATTTTTTCAAAATTTGAATTCAAAGCTGGCAAAATCTTATTCATTTCATTAATCTTGCTTCTATCACTTTCAACATCTCTTTTTTCAATGTTGTAGTTGATTTTGAATATATCTTTGTTAAAATTTATTGTCATTCTTTTAATAAGATCCTCTTTTTTTATTATATCCCAAGAAATATAATTCAAGGAAGCCTTGGAAAATATGATCTTCGAATCATAAACGATCTCTCTTGCATCAAAAACTTCAAGAATGAGTTCCTTATTGTTGAGCTTATCTATGGCTTTGGCTGGGTCAGTTTCTAAATCAATATTGAAATTCAAACCGACAACATAGACTGGTGTGAAAGCCAAAACTTCCAGATAATTTAGCATAAGCTTCACTATAGAGGTAGAA
This sequence comes from Nitrospirae bacterium CG02_land_8_20_14_3_00_41_53, assembly GCA_002780895.1. Lineage (GTDB taxonomy): Bacteria > Nitrospirota > Thermodesulfovibrionia > Thermodesulfovibrionales > SM23-35 > 0-14-3-00-41-53. The sequence continues at coordinate 366 of PEUB01000111.1, read as the reverse complement.
CTGAAATCGGACGGGTTTTTCTCCATAATCTGGAACTTCTCCAGTTCCATGATAAAATGAACATTATCAAACTCAAGAGATGAAACAACTGGAGTGGTTTGGCCCTTCGGCGTTGCCTCACTCCAGAAGTTGCATTTTTCAAAAAGGAATGGCGGCGTTAAGATAGCCGGGTTAAAGTTGCCAAGTGCTATTATGCTTACAAAATTATTTTTTTTGCCCATAATGGTGAAGATATCATACCAATATGCATTGCTAATTGCAATTCAATATTGGCTGGGATTGCAATTCAGACAGTGGGGAAAAGAAAAGCTGGTATAAATCCCGTCTTTGCCAAATTTTAGAATTCTACGACGAGGTCATTTCAAA
>PEUB01000142.1 GCA_002780895.1 Nitrospirae bacterium CG02_land_8_20_14_3_00_41_53 | reverse complement strand
GAGCTGTTTTACCTCTAATTCCTTAGCGAGATCAATAGAGGTTTCTATTTCTTTATTAAGTGCCTTAGGTTCTTCCATTCCGATTGTTCGAGAGGGTTCCCCCGACCTCATTTTTATCTATTTTATCTATTAAAAGATTGCAATTAAACAAATTCTACACATAAAGATAGATAAATTCAAGTTTTAAGTAGATTTCGAAGCTTCCCCCTTGACTTTAAAACAGGAGCTATCCTACCATTAATGATGAATCTGGAAGAGGTTTTTGCTTTATATGAGACGGAACTAAAAAGTATTGAGGACAGGCTTAAAGACCTTTTCAAGAGTCGTATCTTTACTATCCCGCTTATCGGAAATCACCTAATAGATGGCGGCGGCAAGAGACTCAGGCCGTTGATTCTGATAGTGAGCGCAGAGATAGCAGGTTACAAGGGAGATGCGCATTTAACCCTTGCAGGGATTATTGAATCAATACATACTGCATCCATCTTACATGACGATGTTGTTGACGGTGCAGAGATAAGGAGAGGTAAATCTCCAGCCCATTCCATATGGGGTAACCAGGTTGTGATACTTGTCGGTGATTTTCTTTACTCCAATGCCTTGAGGCTTGCTGTCATGCAGAAAAACCAGAAGATCATGGAGACACTCTCTGAGGCAACGACAAGGATGGCAGAAGGCGAGATCCTCCAACTTGGCAAAACAGGAGATACTGATATAACTGAAGAGGAATATCTTGATATTATTTCTGCAAAAACAGCTGTTTTAATCTCTGCTGCATGCAGAATAGGCGCTATCCTGGGTTCTCTGCCTGAAGATAGGGAAAATGCACTCACAAATTTCGGGATGAAGACAGGTATTGCATTTCAGATGGCAGATGACATACTTGATTATATGGCAGATGAGGGTAAACTCGGCAAGCGACTCGGCAATGACCTTAAAGAAGGCAAGATAACACTCCCGCTTATATACTTGTTGAAGACCGCTGCAGATACAGAGATAGAAGAGGTTAAGGATATAATTAAAAATGGGTTCAAAAAGAGCGGTTTAAAAAGGATACTGAGGCTTTTTGTGAAATATAATGCAATAGAATTATCTTTAAAAAAGGCGCAGGACCTTATCGCTGATGCAAAGACCGAGCTTGCAGTTTTTCCTGATTCACCTGCGAAGGAGGCACTATTCAAGATTGCTGACTATACACTCCTTAGAGGTAAATAGATGCATCCCATTGTTGAACTCGCAAAGAAGAGTGTAGAGACATATGTCAGGGAAGGCAGGACTATAGAACCGCCTGAACCTATTCCCTCTGAATTGGCTGAAAAGGCAGGTGTCTTTGTATGTCTAAAGAAACACGGCCAACTGAGGGGGTGCATAGGTACTTTTATGCCATTATGTGAATCTATAGGGACTGAAACTATAATAAATGCAATATCTGCCGCAACAAAAGACTATAGGTTCCATCCGGTGGAGCAAGATGAACTCGAAGAACTCACTTATTCTGTTGATGTCTTGTCCTGCCCTGAAAAAGTAAATGACATAGCTGAGCTTGACCCCCGGAAATACGGTATAATTGTTGTCAGCGGACAAAGAAAGGGGCTGCTGCTGCCTGACCTCGAGGGAGTTGATACCATAGACGAACAATTAAGGATAACAAAGATGAAGGCAGGTATACTACCTCATGAGGAGGTAGAAATTTACAGATTTGAGGTTAAAAGGTATAAATAGATTTTAGATCTTTCTTTTGAATTCTCCGCTTCTGCCGCCTCGTTTTTCCATGAGCATAATATCAGAGATGATCATTTCTTTATCAACTGCCTTGCACATATCATAAATAGTTAAAGCAGCCACGGCTACAGCGGTCAGTGCCTCCATCTCAACCCCTGTCTGGCCCACAATCTTTATACGTGCCTCTATGTCCACTTTATTATTTTTGCTGTCAAGCTTGAGGTCTATGTCTACTGAGGTAATATTCAACGGATGGCACATCGGGATAAGTTCGCTCGTCTTTTTTGCTGCCATTATTCCAGCAACCCTTGAAACACTAAACACATCGCCTTTCGGAATCTTTTTATCCTGTATAAGTTCCAGGGTTTCAGGTTTCATATAAACAGAGCCTTTTGCGAAAGCCTCTCTCCTGGTTATAGGCTTTTCGCTAATATCAACCATCTTTGCCCTGCCTTCTTTATCAAGATGGGTCAGTTTTTTCATCCATCCCCCTTTAAAATATTTTATTGGTGCCGAAGGCGGGATTTGAACCCGCACGGCCTTTCGACCACCAGACCCTGAACCTGACGCGTCTGCCAGTTCCGCCACTTCGGCCCTTAAGTATTATACGATTCTCTATTTAAAAATTAAACGGCAACCCCTCGGTCTTCATCACAAGCCACTTTGTTCTTTCTTTTTCGAGTGTAAACTTGAGATGAACCGGTTTTGGTAAATCTCCAAAGATATAACCAGTATCATTACCAATAGTTGCAATAATCCTCACATCCATATCTGCAGTAGCAACTTTATCATTGACCTTTGTCTCTAAATTTTCATATTCGACCTTGATATCACTCATCTGCTTGAAGACGGATTTCATGGATTCCTTTAGATAGAGGTATGTAAGACCATATTCGTCACTATAGTTAAAAGATACCTTTGACATCACCGTATCAAGGTCTTCTCTTTCTATCGCCTTAGAACCCTCCTTGAAAAGTTTCTTAATCCTGTTTTCATCAGAAGGCCAGAGGAAATAGAGGATGATTGGAGTTAGTATTAAGAGAAATAGAATTGCTATGGATTTTTTACTCAAGGCCTATCCTTTCAATCTCGCCTCAAGCTCTGACTTGAAATCCCTATAAGTTTTGTTCCTTAATGCTTTAAAAAATAAATCGTAACTCATTGGTGATAGAAATTTGAAATAATACTTATGTTGCTTTTGCAGTTCATTAAGCCTATTGAAATGTGCTTTTGCATACTCAAGTTTCTTTTGATTTTCATCCCCTGCTGTTCCATCATATGCTCTATCGTCTTTAATCTCTATTATGAGAATATCATTCCCAGTCTTGATAAAAAAATCAGGGTTAAAACTTCCCTGCTTAGGATGTTCCCCCTTACGCCATGAGTATTCAATACTATAGAAACCAACATCAAGGGATTTTATCCATGCATCAATTGCCTTCGCATTATCTTCTTTAATAAGTCCCTTAACAAATTTTCGTTCTGGCTCATATGCTGTCAATACCACATTGAGAGGGGTCTTAAAGTTATATTTGTTTCCCACTTTTATAACTGCTGATCTGGGAAGGCTCTCATCCTCTTCAAGCTCTTTAAGTAACTTTATATCTGTTTCTTCTCCAAGGGTTATGGAGTAGTCATCCCAAAACACTGTGCTGTCACGTCTGAGTGACCCCACACCCAAGCTATTTTTGTTCATCTTTTTACTGCTGATTTTATAGGGTTCTTTTGATTTTGGCACTATCCTTGGAAATGTACTACTTTTCCTTTTGATAACACCGAATGCACGTAAAGCTTTATGGCTATTTCCCTCACTAATCATGCCTGTTTTATCTTTCACTTCTTTTAAAGACTGACAGATGATTTGTATAATTTTTTCTTTAGACCATTCCTCGCTATAGTTAGTTCCAGCATCCTGGTCAAAGACGTATAGTCTGTTAAAAATATCATTGGCAACGTCTTCTACTGGATACATTTTTTGTGTGACGAAATATTCCCTTTTCTCCCTAATTCCTGTTATCACTGTTTCATATTCTGTTTCTTCTGGAATAATTACGTCTTGACTCGAAAAAGTGATATATCCTTTCTTAAGTAATTCAAATTCATCCTCTTTTAGATATTCCCTGCTCTCTTCTATTACCTTCTCATAATCAATTTGGAAAAGGGCAAAGTTGTAGTCCTCTTTCTTCTCGACCGGATAAGAGTGGATACGCTTTTCAATCTCTAAAACCTCATCTACCAAATGCTTGATGCTGCTTGACCATTTGTCATGATTGAAGACAGTTACAATAGGCTGATTTCCCCTATAAACTTCCGGTATCCTCAACCCCCT
>PEUB01000038.1:7847-22763 GCA_002780895.1 Nitrospirae bacterium CG02_land_8_20_14_3_00_41_53 | reverse complement strand
GACTTTAAAAGAGGTAAAAAAGTAAAATTATTTGGATGAGATTTTATGTGAGGCAACGAATATCATTTCGTGTAGATTTTTATGTGAGGCAACAGGTATTTTTCTCAAAAGCACATGCATCGCTACATCAGTCGTCGTACTGCCTTTACTTTGTTGCCATTTGAACGGCATCAAGCATGTATTCGTAAAGATAGATATAGCACATTTTCCACCTTATCAGATCGCCCCATCCCCCCAACATCCTTAGGTAAAAACTCTGCATTTTTTAAATTTTCTTCCTACTAATATTGGTGGCGAATATATGTGCAAAAATGAACAATACTTATGATTGATAAAATTCTCCATGGTATGCTAATAAAATGAGCGCCGATTGAGTAGAGATCGGTAGACATCTTGACCGGAATATTCTATCCTTGATAGACTGAGTTATAAAGGAGGTATAGGAATTATGTCAAAAGCCCTTGCAAAAGTTTCTGGCCAGCCTCGTATAAGTACAAAGCTTCACCGGCATCTGAAGAGACAGGGCCACACAGATGTTACCTTGAAGGACATACAACGGAGTCTGTCAGGTATCGGCGTTTCTCTTTCCAAGAGGGTTATCGAAGAAAGAGAAAACTAAAATTAAGTCCATAATTTCTGCCACGTTTTTCCCTTTGGGAAAGAAATTTATATAAAACCCTTCACAAAATTGCTACAATATACCTATGAAAAAAGCCGCCATCACACTTGAAGAAGTAAAGAAAATCCTCAAAGAGCACAAGGCAGAGGTAAGCCGGAAATACCGGGTGAACGAGATTGGTATTTTCGGGTCCTTTGTGCGAGGAGAGCAGAAAAACAGAAGCGATATTGACATCCTTGTTGAATTCGAACCGAGAAATATCCCGGGACTTATTATGTTGAGCGAGATGGAAAGGTATCTTCAAAGGCTTCTCAAAAAAAAGGTCGATGTGGTTATAAAAAGCGGCATTCGTCCTGAGCTCAAGAAAGGCATACTGAAAGAGGTTGTATATATATGACGCGGGAATGGAAATTCTTCATTCAGGATATCTATGACGCGATACAGTATATAAAGGAATTTGTCGGTGAAATGAAGCGCAAGGAATTCCTTGCCGATGAGAAGACAAGAAGTGCTGTTGCATTCAAGATCGAGAACATCGGCGAAGCATCCAAGAACATACCCAAGGAGATAAAGACAAAATACAAGGACCTTCCATGGACCGACATGGCAAGGATGAGAGACAAGATTACCCATTTCTACTTCGGGATCAATTACAAAGTTGTTTGGTCGGTTGTTAAGAAAGAGTTGCCTGTTATAGAGCCCGCTATTGCGAAGATATTAAACGATCTGAAGGAATCTAAGAAAAAAAAGAAGTGAAACTGAAAGCATATATCCTCTCTTCCATTCTTACCCGGCCCCAGATGTCCCCAGCACATTATACCGAAACAAATTTGGGACAAAATCCTCTATAAAAGATTTTTTGCAGGATATCCCCTGGCTTTTCAAGCTGTAAGAATTTTGTTATCGAAAAATGGTTGGATTATATGACGTGATAGTAAGGTAGAAAACAAAATTGGCGTCCCCAACGGGATTTGAACCCGTGTTACCGCCTTGAAAGGGCGATGTCCTAAGCCGAGCTAGACGATAGGGACGTTCTGGTGAGCCGCGTTGGATTCGAACCAACGACCCACGCCTTAAAAGGGCGTTGCTCTACCAACTGAGCTAGCGGCCCGAAAATATCTTTTAATTTACCTATTGGATGGTTTTCTTGTCAAATATTATAGATGTGCTTCTTTGTATTTGGCAGCAGTCCACCTGACAAAATAATTTCTTTTTCTCTTTCATTGAGATTTGAAGATACCTCAAATGAATAGTTTTTTGTCTGGTTATGTACAGTGTAAGACTGATTTCCTGTTAACGACTTTTTAATGTCTTCTATAATCATCCTGTCACCCTTTCCAATTTTTTCGTAACCATCTGTGGTTTTAAAAAGCAGCGGGATAATACCAAAGTTTATAAGATTTGATCTGTGGATTCGTGCAAAAGACTTTGCAATCACTGCGTGGATACCAAGATACATCGGTGCAATTGCAGCATGTTCCCTTGAAGAGCCCTGGCCATAATTTTCACCACCGACAATAATTCCTCCACCTGTTACTTTTGACTCTTTAGCACGTATGCTGAATGTATTGTCAATATTTGAGAATACATATTCTGATATTGCAGGTATATTTGAACGTAACGGGAGGATTGTCGAGCCAGCCGGCATTATATCATCTGTTGTAATGCTGTCGCCCAATTTCAATAAAACATCTGCCTCGATCTTATCTCCAATGGGCTCCTTGACAGGAACCTCTTTTATATTAGGGCCTTTGATGACCTTCATGCCATGTGTATCCTTTTGTGGCTTTATAAGCATATTGTCATTTATGACGTATCTTGAAGGTTCACGGGATATCCCTACATGAAGACCGGAATTACGCGGGTCAACTATCTCACCTTTTATAGCAAAGACTGCACATGGAAGGGGACTTGCAAGGTACACAAATGCATCTTTATTCCCGCTCCTGCCTTTAAAATTTCTGTTATATGATCTTGTGGATATCTGTCCTGTTCCAGGCGAGCCTCCCATGCCGATGCAGGGTCCGCATGAACATTCGAGTATCCTTGCGCCGGCTGCAATCATATCAGCCATGAGCCCTTTACGCGTAAGCATCTCATATACCTGCTTGGAGCCAGGATTAATTAGAAGGCTTACACCTTTTGCTATAGAAGTGCCTTTAAGTATAGAAGCAACTGATTTTAAAGTCTGGTATGATGAATTAGTACAGCTTCCAATACAGACCTGGTCTATTTTTGTTCCAGAGAGTTCCCTTATGGGTACAACGTTATCAGGGCTATGGGGCTGAGCTGTCATCGGTTCGATTGAATTTAAGTCAACCTTAACAACATTACTATATTCAGCATCTTTATCAGCATGAAGCTCGATCCAATCTGATTCTCTTCCCTGCGCCTTTAGAAAATATCTTGTTCTTTTATCACTTGGGAATATAGATGTTGTAGCGCCAAGCTCTGCGCCCATATTTGTAATAGTAGCCCTTTCTGTTACACTTAAATCTTTAACCCCGGTACCGCCATACTCTAGAATTTTCCCGACTCCTCCTTTTACTGTTAATCTCCTCAAGATTTCCAGAATAACATCCATTGCTGTAACCCATGGTCTGTTTAGTTTGCCTGTCAGTTCTACAAGCATAACCTGATGTATGTTGAGTTCAAAGGGCGCACCAGCCATAACAGTTGCTGCATCGAGTCCCCCGACTCCTATGGCTATCATGCCTATGCCTCCGCCTGTTGGGGTATGGCTATCTGTTCCGAGGGCAACCTTGCCGGGGGCTGCAAATCTCTCGAGATGTACCTGATGGCTTATTCCATTCCCAGGCATTGAAAAATATGCACCATATTTTAACGCTGCGGTCTGAAGGAATAGATGGTCATCAGGATTCATATAGTTAGACTGAATCATATTGTGGTCAACATAAGAGACAGCAAGTGGTACCTTTACTTTATCGATTCCTATAGCTTCAAACTGCAACCAGGCCATTGTTCCTGTAGCATCCTGCGTATATACCTGGTCAACCTTTAATCCAACAGGCGTATCTGTTTTTAGATTACCGTAAACCTTATGTGCTTCAAATATCTTTTCTACAATGTTCTTCCCCAATTTTTCCTCCGGTGTGTATTGAACAAACTCTTATATATAAAATTTAACATACCTGATACGACTAAATCCAAACCCCACCCACCATGGCCATTCCTTCCCTTGAGATAAGCAGCACAATATGTGTAAAATATAGCTTAAATTAATAACCATATGGAGATCTTCTGTGCATTTTTTTAAATATCGGGCAGATGAATTATATGCTGAAGAAGTACCTGTAAAAAAGCTTGCTGAAAAATATGGCACACCTTTATATGTTTACAGCTATAACACTTTATTAAGGCACTTCAAGGCATATACAGATGCTTTTAATGGTCATCCGCACATAATCTGTTTTGCAATTAAGTCTAATTCAAATACTGCAATCCTCAGGTTATTTGCAAAAAACGGCGGCGGTGCCGACATAGTTTCAGGAGGAGAACTTTATGTGGCATTAAAGGCAGGAATGAAACCTGAAAAAATAGTATATGCTGGGGTTGGGAAGACAGAGGATGAGATAAGATTTGCCCTGAGGTCAAAGATACTCATGTTTAACGTGGAGTCTGAAGATGAGCTTAGAGGGATTGATAGAGTTGCAGGCAGGATAAAAAGAAGGGCTCCTGTTGCATTGAGGATTAACCCTGATATTGATCCCGAAACACATCCTTATATAGCAACAGGGCTCAGAAGACATAAATTTGGGATACCTATAGAGGAAGCTTTAGAGTATTATAGACTTGCATCAAAACTAAAAAATATCAATGTTATTGGCATACACACGCATATAGGCTCACAGATAACCAGGGTTTCTCCATTCGTTGATGCATTAAAAAGGATACTACTTCTCATAGATAAGCTTAGTATTCAAGGAGTGAAAATAGATTATCTTGATGTTGGAGGTGGGCTTGGGATTTCTTACAGGGATGAAGAGCCCCCGGTTCCAAAAGACCTTGCAAGGAATCTCATCCCGCTGCTCAATGGCAGAAAACTTACTTTGATCATGGAACCCGGCAGGTCTATAGCAGGAAATGCAGGCATTTTAGTTACAAAGACACTCTATCTTAAGAAAGCTGAGGAGAAGGAATTTATCATTGTGGATGCAGGGATGAATGATCTGATAAGGCCATCATTGTACGGTGCATATCACCATCTGCTTCCTGTTGTCAGGAAAAAAAGGGATACAGTCCTGTGTGATGTTGTTGGCCCGATATGCGAATCGAGCGATTTTCTTGCAACTGAGAGAGAACTTAGCAGAGTAAAACAGGGAGAATATCTTGCTGTGATGGGTGCAGGTGCATATGGATTTTCTATGAGCTCAAACTACAATAGCCGGCCGAGGGCTGCGGAGGTTCTGGTTAAAGGCAGAGGGCATTTTTTGATAAGAAAGCGTGAAACATTCAGTGACCTTATAAGAAAAGAGAAGATACCTGCCTTTTTAAAATGAAGATACATTTCACAAAAATGCATGGCCTCGGCAATGATTTTATCCTCATAGACTGCATGGAAGAAGAGTTCAGAATTACCCCTCCTCAACTCCCCCCTTGCCAAGGGGGGGAAATGGGGGGATATCTTTCGAAGCTCGGAGAATTAAGTAAACGGCTCTGTAATAGGCGATTCGGGATAGGTGCTGATCAACTTTTATTGCTTTATCCCTCAAGTACCGCAGATTTTAAGATGAGGATTTTTAATGCTGACGGCAGTGAAGTAGAGATGTGCGGTAATGGTATACGTTGTCTTGCAAAATATATATGGGACAGAAACCTTTCTGATAAGAATGTCCTTAGTATCGAAACCCTCGCAGGCATTATCAAGCCAGAAAAAGCAGGTAATCTGGTGAAGGTTGACATGGGAGAACCTATCTTTGAGCCAGAGAAAATACCAGTAATCCACCCTCACCCCCCTTTAGTAAAGGGGGGCTGGGGGGATTTGAAAAAAGAGAGGCAAGGAGCGATTATTGATTACCCACTAAAAATAGCTGACAGGGAATTTAACATTACCTGTGTTTCCATGGGAAATCCCCATACAATTATTGTAGTTGACGACCTTTCTAACTTCCCTGTACCATATTACGGTTCTTTGATAGAAAACCATCATTTGTTTCCCGGTAAAACTAACGTGGAATTTATAGAAGTGCTTAATACCTCAGAGATAAAGATGCGCGTGTGGGAAAGGGGCTCTGGTGAAACAATGGCATGCGGTACAGGTGCGTCCGCCGCTGCTGTGGCCTCAAACATTAAGGGACTTACCGAGAAAAGGGCAGTAGTTCATCTCCTTGGTGGAAACCTTTTTATAGAATGGGCAAGTGATAACCATGTTTATATGACAGGTCCTGCTGTAGAGGTGTTTAACGGCGTAGTCGAAAATTAGAGAAAAGATCGACTTTCAAATGCAGGGTCTGCAAAATGTCGTCACAGCAAAGGCTGCTATTGTAAAATGGATTAGAATAATTATAATAAATGTTGTTTGGGTTGAAGTTCTTATAAACAGGATAGAAGTCTGTGTAAAGGGAGGGGGCTATGTTTAAAGGATCAATAGTCGCAATTGTTACGCCTTTTAAAAAGGGGAAGGTTGATGAAAAGGCACTTGGCGACCTCATAGAGTGGCATATAGCTCAGGGAACCAATGCCATTGTCCCTTGTGGTACGACAGGAGAATCTGCAACTCTCGGTTATAAGGAGCATTACAGGGTTATCGATTTTACAGTAAAAACTGTAAACAAACGGGTTCCTGTTATTGCAGGGACAGGCGCTAATTCAACCGATGAAACCGTAGAGATAACACTGTACGCAAAGAAATCCGGTGCAGACGCTGCCCTGCTTGTGTCGCCATATTATAACAAACCTACTCAGGAAGGTCTTTACAGGCACTATAAGACGGTCGCAGAGAAGGTCGATATACCTATAGCTTTATATAATGTACCTGGACGAACTGCAGTAAACATACTTCCAACTACTGTTGCCCGACTTGCAGAGATTAAAAATATTGTTGCAATAAAAGAGGCAACAGGGGATATGAAACAGGTGAGTGAAGTCATAAGACTCTGTGGAGACAAAATAACCATTATTTCCGGCGATGACTTTACAACTCTTCCACTGCTTGCACTCGGCGGGAAGGGTGTGATATCTGTTTCAGCAAATGTTGCACCAAGAGCAGTCTCACAGATGTGTTCTTTCTGGATGAAGGGACAGCACGACAAGGCAAGGGCAATACATTATAAACTTGAACCTTTGAATGCATCTATGTTCATAGAGACAAATCCGATACCTGTTAAGACAGCACTCGCACTGATGGGAAAGATACAGGAGGAATTCAGGTTGCCTCTCTGCGAGATGGCACCGGCGAATAAAGAAAAGCTTAGAAAAGTTTTGGCAGATTTAAAGCTGATTTAATATTGATTGCACACGAGCCCGGTTAGAAAGCGAAGCGACTTTTGACAGCGGCGGTCAAAAGAGATATTTTTTAATAATTTCAAGATCCAGGTTTTTCACAACAGCTTTTTCAATAGTATGGCTTTCCAGGTCTCTAAGAAAAGGGAAAACGCCTATAATCGGTACAGGACTTATTTGTTTCATAATATCTGGATTAGTCTCCTCATCAATCGTATCCTTAGGAGGGTAGTTGTAATTAATAATTATTCCTGCAACGTTTAGGCCTTCTTTTATTGCGTAATTAACTGTCAGCATTGTGTGATTGAGTGTACCGAGGCCTGGCCTTGAGACAACTATAATCGGTAATCCAAAGTCTTTTGCAAGATCAAGTACAAAATAATCTCTTTTGATGGGGACAAGCAGCCCGCCAATCCCTTCAACCACAACTGCTTTATAAGTTTCTGAAAGTTCTCTGTATGCCCTTTTTATCTCTTCGAGATTAACAGGAATCCCTTCTATCTCAGAAGCAGCCATGGGCGCAAGCGGACTCTCAAAACAACAGGGTGAAATATACTTTACAGTCTGGTCCATATGAGCAATTGTTTTTATAAACATACCATCAGATGAAACAAGTATATCACCTTCTTTAATACATCCTGTCTCTATCGGCTTCATCCCGCATGCCCTGAGTCCGAGAAGCCCGATAGCCTTAATCAATGCTACAGTTATAACTGTTTTACCAACTCCTGTATCAGTGCCTGTTATAAAAAAACCTTTTGCCATATAATTTTATACCCCCTCACCCTAACCCTCTCCCTCAAGGGGAGAGGGGATAATATAATTAGCTTCCTTTAGAAACTTATCTATGGTTCTCCTGCCTTGATATAACACGACTATATTTTCCTTCCCTTAATGGGAATCCCTCTATTCACTCCCCTCCCTTGACGGGAGGGGTTAGGGGGTGGGTGATTATTCTGATTTTATTTAATTCACTTTTTTCAGTGCTTCGATTAATCTTTCAATATCCTCATCTGTATGAGTTGCTGTCACAGTTATCCTTATCCTGGGTTCTATTATAGTAGGCGGCCTTATAGCCGGCGCAAATAGACCTTTCTCATATAAATGTCTTGATATCCTTAAAGTATCTTCAACAGTTCCTGTTTTTAAAGGTATAACAGGAGTTTCACTTTCCATGATGTCATAACCTAAATCCTTAATATCACTGGCTGCCCTGTCCCTGTTTTCCCAGAGTTTCTTTATTAATTCGGAATCATTTTTTATTAATTCCAATGCAGCTATTGATGCTGCAATTACACATGAGGGAAGGGCTGTAGAGAAAACAAAGCTCCTTGCGGTATTAATAATCCATTCAATAATATCCCTACTGCCTGCAACAAATGCACCAAAAGAACCAAGGGCCTTTGAGAATGTACCCATCTGGATAATCCATGGTTCTGGTTTAATATTAAAATGTGAAAGTGCACCTCTGCCTTTACCAAGAACACCTGTGCCATGCGCATCATCTAAATAGAGCATCGCTTTATTTTTCTTGCATGTATTGTAAATGGCATCTAAGGGAGCTATATCTCCGCCCATGCTGAAGACTGTATCTGTTATTACAACCTTCCTCTTCGCATTTTTCCCCCTTATTATATCCTCGAGATGAGATAAATCCTTATGCCTGTATATTAATGTTTCAGCCTTGCTCAGCCTACATCCGTCTATAATGCTCGCATGGTTGAGTTCATCGCTGAATATTATATCATCCTTATCTGTAATGGCAGGTATAATGCCCGTGTTTGTTGCATACCCTGAGTTAAAGACAAGGGCAGAATCTGTTTCTTTGAATTGAGCAATCTTATTCTCAAGCTCTTTATGCAGAATACTTCCCCCGCTAAGGAGCCTTGAAGCTCCAGAACCGAAACCATATTCATCAATGGCCTTTTTCACTTCATTAATTATATAAGGATGGTTTGCAAGACCAAGATAGTCATTAGATGAAAAATTTACATATTCCCTGCCACCTAATTTTATCCTTGACCCTTGGGGAGATGCCCTGTCTTTTATCTCCCTGAAAAGCATATTTTCTTTTAATTTTTTGAGTTTTTCAAAAAACATAAGCATATTTTAGCACAATAATCTGGTGTATTTGAGGCTAAATTTAAAATTTTAGAAAACCTCTAAAAATCAACCTCTAAAAATCTCTTGACAATTTTTTTTACTCTGTGGTAAACTCTTTTCGCTTTTCGAACTATTTGATTGGAAGGTGTGAAATGCTAAATATAGAAATAAAGTGGCTAATTATTCTCGCCATAAATTTTTTCGCATTGTTTTTCATTTTAAATCTTATTCTCTTTAAACCCCTCCTCAAACTTTTTAAGGAAAGAGAAGATACGGTTAAGGGTTCTCTTGATGCTGCCAAGGATATGAGTACTAAAAGGGAAGAAGGCATCACCAGACTGAAACGGGAACTTGCTGAGGGCAGAGGTAAGGCAAAAGAGACATTCGAAGCACTCAAGGCCGAGGGTCTTAACAAGAATAAAGAGGTGCTTGGAGCGGCTGAGACAGAGGTATCTGCAATGCTCGATAAGGCCAGGACAGAGGTTAAAGCCGAGGCTGAAAAGGCGAGGAAGGCATTAAGATCCGATGTTGAAAAGTTTTCAGACGAAATCGTAAGAAAGCTGGTAAGCGTATGAAAAAAGTTCAACTTAAAAAAATCAAGGTTATTTTTGCAGTTTGTATCTTGAGTTTAGGACTCGTATCTTTTGCCTTTGCAAGTGGTGGGGGAGAAGAGGCAGCCGTCCCGCTATGGAAAGATTATTTGTGGAAGATAATTAATTTTGGAATACTAGTCTTTATCCTCTTTAAATTTGGTAAAAAACCCTTTCAGTCTTTTCTGAAGCAAAGGACTGAACTGATTGAAAAGACCCTTAAAGAGGCTAAGGAGGCAAAAGAGCTTGCACAAAAGGCACTTCAGGAAGTCGAGGAGAGATTTAGAACAAAGGATAAAGAGATAGAAGAGATTTTATCTGCATCGAAACGCGCTGGTGAACAGGAGCGGGAGAGACTTCTTGAAGAGGGGAACAAACTCAGAGAAAAAATATATGATCAGGCAAAAGTAAATATAGATTATGAGCTTAAGCATGCAAAAGATGCAATTAAAGCTGAGGCTGTTGAGATAGCAATGGAGCTTGCAGAGAAGAAGCTTAAGGAAAGGTTAACAAAGAAGGAGCAGGAAATACTTTTTGAGGAGTCTCTTACGAAGATAGGAGGCAAAGGTTGAAACAGATAAGGCAAGCAAAGAGATATGCAAATGCATTACTTAGAAACGTTGGTATTGAAAATGCGCCTCAGGCGATTACTGAAATCAATGCAGTTAGTAATCTTATGGTCATAAGTAAGGAGTTCAAGAGTCTGCTTATCAACCCTCAGTTTACATCAGAGGAGAGGGGAAAGGTTATAAAGCAGATTGCAGGCAGGATTAAGCTTTCTGAAAACACAGTAAAATTTATCATTTACCTCTCAGAGGTAAGAGTCATCCTTTTCCTTCCGGAGATTATCAGAATAGCTACCAACCTCTATAACGAAAAAAAACGTAAAGCCAAGGCAGTTGTTATGACCCCGATTGAGATAAGCAAGGATTATGATAACATGCTGAGATCATCCCTGAAAAAAGTAACAGACAGGGATGTTGACATAGAGTATGTGATGGACCCTTCCCTTCTTGGTGGAATCCTTATCAAGATAGGGAGTACTATGTATGATACGAGTATAAAAGGCCAGTTAAGGCTTTTAAAAGATGAGCTTATAAAGAGGTGATATTATGGCAATTAAGGTAGAAGAGATTAAGACAGAAGAAATAAGTGAACTTTTAAAGAAGCAGATAACAGACTTTGAGAAAAAGGTAGATGTCAGCGAGATTGGCAGTGTTACGTATGTCGGCGATGGTGTTGCAAAGGTTTATGGCCTTGACAATTGTATGAATCTGGAGATGCTCGAGTTTCCAAACGGTGTCTTTGGTATGGCACTGAACCTTGAGGAAGATTTAGTAGGCGCTATTCTATTTGGTGAAGATGAACTTGTCAAGGAAGGGGATATTGTAAAGCGTACAGGCAGGGTTATGGAGACACCAGTTGGTGAGGCAATGGTAGGGAGGGTAGTGAATGCAATAGGACAGCCAATAGACGGGAAGGGCCCCATAGCTACTAAAGAAACGAGAAAGGTAGAGGTTATAGCACCTGGTATCATAAAGAGACAGCCCGTCAACCAGCCCCTGCAGACAGGTATTAAGGCGATAGACTCTATGATTCCCATTGGAAGGGGACAGAGGGAGCTTGTCATAGGTGACCGTCAGATAGGAAAGACAGCTATCCTGGTCGACACGATAATTAATCAAAAAGGTGGAGATGTTATCTGCATCTATGTGGCAATTGGTCAGAGAAGACCGGCTGTTGTTAATACGGTTCAGAAACTTGAAGAAATGGGTGCAATGGAACACACAATTGTCGTCGCTGCAACAGCGAGTGAGCCTGCACCCTTGCAATATATAGCCCCTTATGTCGGGTGTGCTATGGGTGAGTATTTCAGGGACACAGGTAGACATGCCTTTATTGGCTATGACGACCTTACCAAACAGGCACAGGCATACAGGCAGCTTTCCCTGATCCTGAGACGTCCTCCTTCACGTGAGGCATATCCCGGTGACGTTTTCTACCTCCATTCAAGGCTTCTCGAAAGAGCGGCAAAAATGAGTGACGCAATGGGCGCCGGTTCACTTACTGCAATTCCGGTAATAGAGACACAGGCAGGTGACGTCTCTGGATATATACCCACAAACGTTATCTCAATTACCGATGGTCAGATATATCTTGAACCAGAACTCTTTTATGGCGGTGTAAGACCGGCTGTTAATGCAGGTCTCTCTGTCAGCCGTGTTGGAGGCGCAGCACAGATAAAGGCTATGAAACAGATTGCTGGAATGCTCAGGCTCGACCTTGCACAATACAGGGAGCTAGCTGCATTTGCACAATTCGCTTCTGATCTCGACAAGACGACCCGTGCCCAGATTGAAAGGGGCAGAAGGATGATTGAACTCCTGAAGCAGGACCAGTATGTGCCAATGCCTGTTGATGATCAGATAATGGTTATCTTTGCAGGAACCCAGGGCTTTCTCGACGACCTGCCTGTTGAGGCAGTTAAATCCTTTGAGGATGGGTTCCTTAGATATATAAGGGCAGAAAAGCAGGATCTAAAGAAGCAGATAATGGAAAAGAAGGTATTAGATGATGACCTTAGAGCCAAGATTACAGAGGCAGTCACAACATTCAAAAAGTCTTTTCAGGCATAATAAGCAGGGATAGGAGAGGATAGATGCCAACTTTAAGGGATATAAGAAAAAGATTAAAGGCGATACAGAATACAAAAAAGATCACGGCTGCCATGAAGATGGTGGCTGCTGCAAAATTGAGGAAGGTTCAGGACAGGATGTTGAATTTCAGGCCTTATGCTATAAAAATGGACTCTGTCCTGTCTGACCTTGCTAAGGTTGCGGAGAGGGAAATTCACCCACTCCTTGCCTTGAGACCAAGGAAAACTGTAGAGGTTATTGTTATCACTTCTGATAGAGGTCTTTGCGGAGCCTTTAATATAAATATCCTGAGAGCTTCAGCCAATTACATAAATGGTCTGAAAAAAGAAGGCATTGAAATAAGCCTTGGCACGGTTGGCAGAAAGGCACGTGATTACTTTCGCAGGAGAAATGTACCAATAAGAAAATCGTGGGCTGGCCTCTCTGGAAAATTAAACTATTCAGATGCCCAGGAGATTGCAAATGACCTTATGGAGAATTATAAAAATGAAACTACAGATGAGGTCATTATAATATATAATGAATTTAAGTCACTCATTCTCCATAAGGTTTCTATTATGAAGCTTTTCCCGATTGGTTCAATAGAACCAGAAGAGGGCCAGGCTAAAGAGCCCCTTATTAGTGGTGATTTCTTGTATGAACCTTCAAAAGAAGCGATATTCGAAACACTATTACCAAAACATATCGAGATACAGATTTATAGGGGTTTGCTTGAATCACAGGCTGCTGAAGAGGCTGCAAGGATGACTGCTATGGAAAACGCAACGAAAAACTGCGGAGAACTTATAGATAAAGTTACACTACTGGCTAATAAGGTGCGACAGGCAGGTATCACAAAAGAGTTGATGGATATTGTCGGTGGTGTTGAGGCGCTGAAATTATAAATCCCCTCACCCCCCTTTACCAAAGGGGGGTGAGGGGATTTATAATTAAGGGGGTATAGATTATGAATGAAGGTAAAATATCACAGGTAATAGGTGCGGTAGTAGACCTGGAATTTGAGAAACAATTACCAAAAATCCGCGACGCCATAAAGATAGACGAATCAGGTGACCCATCAAAAGGCGTACCCGAGATTCATGTTACCTTAGAGGTTGCTATTCATCTTGGTGAGAATAAGGTAAGGACTATTGCTATGGGAGCAACAGATGGTCTTGTAAGGGGTATGAAAGCCGTTGATACAGGTCAGCCAATAACTGTGCCTGTCGGCAAGGATGCATTAGGAAGGCTAATAAATGTCATAGGTGAGCCTATTGATGAGCTGGGGCCTGTAGAGGCAAAAGAAAGACGGCCCATACACAGACTCGCACCTGAGTTTGTTGAGCAGGAAGCTACTACTCAGGTATTCGAAACAGGTGTTAAGGTCTTTGACCTTCTTGTGCCGTTTGTCAGGGGCGGTAAGATGGGGATGTTTGGAGGCGCAGGAGTTGGTAAGACTGTTATTATAATGGAAATGATACATAACATCGCTATGGTTCACGGCGGTGTGTCAGTGTTTGCAGGTGTTGGTGAGAGGACAAGAGAAGGCAATGACCTTTATCTTGAGATGAAGAATTCAGGTGTTTTACCAAAGGCAGCCCTTATCTATGGCCAGATGAATGAGCCTCCCGGAGCAAGGGCAAATGTTGGTCTAAGCGCCCTTACAGTAGCAGAATACTTCAGGGATCAGGGACAAGACGTTCTCTTATTTATTGATAATATCTTTAGATATACACTCGCCTGGGCTGAGGTTTCGGCGCTCCTCGGAAGGATGCCTTCTGCTGTCGGTTATCAGCCCACACTCGGAACTGATATGGGTGCGCTTCAGGAGAGAATTACTACCACAAAGAAGGGTGCTATTACATCCATGCAGGCTATATATGTCCCTGCAGATGACCTCACTGACCCGGCTGTTGCAACAGCATTTACACACCTGGATGGAACTGTTGTTCTTTCAAGACAGATAGTAGAGCTTGGTATTTATCCTGGTGTTGACCCTCTGGATTCCACATCGAGGATACTTGACCCAAAGGTTCTTGGAGAAGAACACTATGCTGTGGCGAGAAGTGTTCAGGTTGTATTACAGAGATATAAAGAGCTTCAGGATATCATTGCGATCCTTGGTATAGAGGAACTCTCAGAGGATGATAAGCTCATAGTTGCGAGGGCAAGAAAACTCCAGAGATTTCTGAGTCAGCCTTTCCATGTTGCTGAGACATTTACAGGGACTCCTGGGAAGTATGTCAAGACTGAAGATACTATAAAGGGCTTCAAGGCAATAGCAGAAGGGAAATATGATGATATGCCTGAACAGGCATTCTATATGGTTGGGCCAATAGAGGAGGTTGAAGAGAAGGGTAAGAAACTCGGCTGGAGCAGACAGATATAGAACCGAAGGGAGAAAAGATAAAGTGGAGAATAAGCTAATACTTGAAATCGTAACCCCTCATGGCCTTGTGTTAAGCGAAGAGGTTGACGAAGTAGTATGTACTGGAAGCGAAGGTGA
>PEUB01000038.1:315-7823 GCA_002780895.1 Nitrospirae bacterium CG02_land_8_20_14_3_00_41_53 | reverse complement strand
ACTCGCTGACAGTGCAGAAAAATCAGAGGGCATAGATGTCGAGAGGGCAAAGGCTGCAATGAAAAGGGCTGAAGAAAGGCTCAAGAAGGCAGAAGAAATAGATTTTGCAAGGGCAACCTCATCCCTTGAAAGGTCAGTCACAAGGGTACAGATAGCAGAAAAAAGATCTTAGGATAATTTTAAAGTTTAAAGGTATCTCACAAAAAGGCCATGCATTTTCGCATGGCCTTTTTATTTAGAATTATCAAATTGATAATTAATCATTAATTATGTTATAAAAAGGCGTTATTACTATTAATTAAGGAGAACCCGGATACATGCAAAAAGAGAATGTCCTTATAATTGATGATGAGGAATTCATACTGCAGCTTTCCAGAGATATACTGATAAAGAGTCAATATAATGTAAAGACCGCCTCGAACGGGAATGAAGGGATAAAACTTTTTGAAAGTGACAAATTTGACCTGATATTGACAGACATAAAGATGCCGAATATCAACGGCCTGGATGTTATCAGGCGTGTTAGGGTGACTAATAAAGAGATACCGATTATTGTTATCACAGGACATGGCACGCTTGATATCGCGATAGATTCCCTGAGGTTAGGGGCTCAGGGGTTTATTCTGAAGCCGTTTACCCCAGCAGAGCTCAGGAATGGTGTTGCCGAGGCCATGGAAAAAACAAGATTGCTTAGTGAAAATATAAGGATGCGTGCACTGATGCCGCTTTTTGAGGTTAGTAAAGAGATAATAGGCGAGGTCGATCCTAGAAAACTGCTTAAATTAATAGTGGATACTGCTGTTAAAGAAACACGGGCAGATAAAGTATGTCTTGCATTAATTGATGAAGTAACAGGTAAATTGAATGTAAAGGAATTTTACGGGTTGTCATCTGATTTTGTAAGAGACCTTGAAAATGTATTTAGCGAGAACATAACAAGGCTTATTTGTAAAGATAAAAAGCCTTTCCTTGTTACTCCTGGGGTTAAACTACCCCGCAAATTTGAAAAAATTAAAAACGCTCAGGGTATATACTCTGGTGTTTATGTCCCGCTTACAACTAGGGGTAATATTATAGGTATCCTTTACATCGGCAGGACAGGTAGTGAACACCCATTCACCACATCAGAAGTTGAACTTGTTTCAGTCCTGAGCGGCCAGGCTGCCGCTGCGATAGAGAATGCGCGTCTTTATGAAAAGCTCGAGCAGTCTTATCTTTCTACGATAGTCACCCTATCGTACATAGTCGAATCGAAGGATTTGTATACAGATAAGCATATGAAAGATATTGCAGAATATTCTGTTGAGATTGCGAAAAAATTAGGACTTTCTGATAACGATATCGAAAACATCAGAAAAGCAGCCCTTCTGCATGATATAGGGAAGTTATGTGTGCCTGACCATATTCTCATGAAGCCGGGCAAACTTTCTGAAGAGGAAATGGAGGTTATTAAGAAACATCCTTCAAACGGTGCTAAGATAATTGAGTCAGTAGAACCACTTAAACATACAAGAGAGATAATAAAATACCACCAGGCATGGTTTGACGGCTCAGGTTATCCCGATGGCCTTCGGGGAGAAGAGATCCCCCTTGGCGCAAGGATAGTAGCTGTAGCAGATGCATTCGGTGCAATGACGACCGACAGGCCATATAGAAAGGCACTCACCATGGAGCAGGCTGTAAAAGAACTAAAAAAAGACGCCGGGACACAATTCGACCCCCATCTTGTAGAGATATTTATCTCTATCCTTGAGGAGAAAGGTATCCTGGATGAGCGCCTTAAACATCCCTTAGATTAAATAATATGTTATGGATGTTACACTTGACAGCATCCGGGATATAAGACTATACCAGTCAAGGATAGGATACCGTTTTTCCGTAGATTCCCTCCTGCTTTATGATTTTGTAAATCTTAAAAGGGTGAATAGATCTGCTGACCTTGGTGCTGGAACAGGCATTGTAGGAATTTTGCTTGCAAAGAAATATCCTGATGCAAGTATTATCCTATTTGAACTTCAGGACAGCCTTATCAGATTAGCAGAAGAAAACGTCGTTCAGAACTGTCTTGAAGACAGGGTTAAGGTAATAAGGTGTGATTTAAGAACACTTCCCGCCTTATCTCTTGCGCCTCAAGATTATGACCTTGTTGTATCGAACCCGCCTTTCAGGAGGCTTAAGAGTGGTCTTTTAAATGTTGAGGATGAAAAGGCCATTGCAAGACATGAGGTAAAGCTAAGGCTCCATGAACTTGTTGATGCGGCATCATATCTTTTAAGGGAAAAAGGCAGGTTCTGCATAATTTATAACCCTTACAGACTTTCAGAACTTATTGATGTCTTAAAAAAGAGAAATCTCGAACCAAAGAGATTGAGATTTGTTCATTCAAATATGTCATCGGAGGCAAAGATGATTTTGCTGGAGGCCATTAAAAGAGGGAACCGAGGCATTAAGGTAGAAAAGCCGCTTTATATCTATAAGGAGGACGGCAGCTATACAGATGAGTTAAAAGGAATATACAAATCCCCTTAAATCTCTCATAACATTTGAAACTCTTATCTGTCATTCCCGCAGGTCGGGAATCTTTCTTACATAAGGGAAGGATTCTGGACGAGCCAGAATGACAGAAAAAAAGATTTGTAATGTTAATATAAGTTGCTTATTAATTGATTTAGATAATTTATATGACTATATAATAGTTTTTGTGTATAATACAAAAAATTCTATAAAGGAGGAGATATATGGTAGGATTAAGATTTTTAGGTATTTTAATCCTTTTGCTTGCCCTGCCTGCACTTGCATTTGCAGCAGGCGGTCATGATGGTCTTAGCTGTACTGGTTGCCATGGTATTCACAATGCAAACGGTGAGATAATATTTGCTGTTGCACCAAACACGAAGGCAATCAGTCCAGCGACAAAAAAGCCTTTTACAGGAACAACTGCAGAAAAAACAAGGTAAGTGATGACTAAAAGGAAGAGGCTCGTATCGAGCCTCTTCCTTAGATTGGACTAATCTTAAATATTTGTGGAGCTACTTAAGGATTTCCTTACATACCAGTCGGTCGAAAAAGGGCTCTCAAGGAATACTGTCGATTCATATTTTCTTGATCTCAGTAAATTCCAAAACTTTCTATTATCGAAGAATAAAGAATTTGTTTCGTTTTTAAGAGTTGATATAATTGATTTTATTGAAAGCCTCAGGGGTGAAGGTTATTCCATATCAAGCATCTGCAGGTATATATCTTCAATCAGGGGGTTATGTAAATACCTCATTATCGAGAATGTTATAAAGGATGACCCATCAGAAAACCTTCAAACACCAAAGAGATGGGAAAGACTTCCCAAATCACTTAGCATTTCGGAGGTTAGATCCTTCCTTGAGGTAAACTCGTCGCCGAAGCCGTCCGGGCCAATCACAATAAGAGACTATGTAATGTTTGAACTGCTGTATGCTTCAGGATTGCGTGTCAGTGAACTGGTATCCCTTAAACTTGAAGATATTAATTCAGAGGCAGGGTTTTTACGGGTCTTAGGAAAGGGGTCAAAAGAACGTGTTGTGCCGGTAAATATAAGGGCGATGGAAAGGGTAAAAAGATATATAATCCAGCAAAGGCCGCAGATACTGAAGAAGAAGAAATCTCCTTATCTTTTTGTTACGAATAGAGGGAGGCCAATGACAAGGCAGCGCTTCTGGCAAATTATAAAGACCTGGGGCAGGAGACTCGGGATTGAGGTTTCACCGCATACAATGAGACACTCCTTTGCAACGCATATGCTTGAGGGCGGGGCTGACCTCCGATCATTACAGAAGATGCTCGGCCACTCTGATATATCAACAACCCAGATTTATACAAAGGTAACAACTGATAGGTTGAAAAAAGTTTTTTCAAAATGCCATCCAAGGGCCTGAAAAAGTTTACTTAGTTAATTTCTAAAGTTGGGTTGCAACTAACAAGAAAAATGTGTAAACTGTGTTAATTAAATAAATTCTGGTGTGGAGGAAATAAATGCCTGATATATTAACCTTTGATAAGCTTTATAGATTTTGTGACCCTGATATCTTCACCTTCAATACAACGGATGATCTGCCAGACTTTAAAGAAACCATAGGCCAGGAGAGGGCCTTGCATGCCCTTGATTTTGGCTTGAGCCTTGAAAGCACCGGATTTAATATATTCATTCTTGGTGAGCACGGCACAGGCAAGATGACCACAGTAAGATCATTTCTATCACAAAAGGCCATGAGCGAACCTGTACCTCAGGATTGGGGCTATGTTTACAATTTTAAGGACCCCGATGTATCGGTGGCCGTCTCTCTCGATCCTGGGAGCGCAGTAATATTCCAGAAAGATATGGAAGAACTTATAAAGATACTGAAGGCTGAAATTCCAAAGGTCTTTGAATCAAAGGAGTATGAGAAACAGAAAAACAAGATAATTGAGGAGTCTCAGAAGCAGCAGAAAGACATTTTTCCCAGCCTTGAAGAAGAGGCTCAGGAAAAAGGGTTTTCAGTTAGGAAGACAGTCAGCGGACTGATAATCATACCAGTAAAGAAGGCAGGAGAACCGCTAACAGAGGATGAGTACGAGTTGCTTGATGAAAAGACAAGAAAGAAGATAGATGAGATAGGAAAGACTCTTCAAGAGAAGCTTAATGATGTAGTGCGATTGGTGCGGGAAAGTGAAAAGATGGTTAAGGAAGCAATTGGCGGGCTTGAGAAGGAAGCTGCCCTCTCTTCTGTAGGCCATCTCATTGATGAATTAAAAAACAAATATAAGGATCATGAGAAGATTACCATATATCTTGAGGATGTAAAAGAAGACATCCTCGAACACCTTGACGATTTCAAACCTCAGGAAGAACAGCCACCTCCATTGCCGTTTATGAAGCTTCTGAAAACAGAGCCTACATTCACAAGGTACACCGTAAACGTCCTTGTTAACAACAAGGATTGCAAGGGTGCGCCATGTATATTTGAGAGTAATCCAACTTATTACAACCTTTTCGGAAGGATTGAACATAAGTTTCAATACGGAATTGCATTAACAGATTTTTCAATGATAAAAGCCGGCTCATTGCATAAGGCGAATGGCGGTTATATTGTAATCAATGCGCTTGATCTCTTGAGGAACATCTTTGCTTACGATTCACTGAAACGCGCTATCAGGAATAAAGAGATAAAGATAGAGGATGTCTGGGAGCAGTACAGGCTGATTTCGACAACAACCCTCAAGCCGGAGGCTATACCGCTTGATGTCAAGGTTATACTTGTGGGGAACCCGTATCTCTATTATCTCCTTTACAACCTCGATGAAGAGTACAGAGAACTCTTTAAGGTTAAGGCTGATTTTGACAGCAGGATGGATAGAACAGAGGGGAATATTAATAAATATGCCTCTTTTGTCACTACCTTGTGCAGGGAAGAAAAACTCCTTCCCTTTGACAGGGCAGGCGTTGCAAAGGTAGTTGAGTTTGGTTCAAGGCTTGCAGAGCATCAGAATAAATTATCTTCAAGGTTCAGCGATATAGCGGACATACTCAGGGAGGCAAGCTACTGGGCATCAAAATCCAATAACAATATTGTTAGCGATGTACATGTCCAGAAGGCTATAGATGAGAGGATATTCAGGACAAACAGGATTGAAGAACACTTAAGGGAGATGATCTTGGAGGGGACCATAATTGTTGATACAAAAGGAGAGAAGGTGGGGCAGGTTAATGGGCTTGCTGTGATTGACTTGGGAGACTACAGTTTTGGAAAACCCTCGAGGATAACGGCGAGGACATATGCAGGCAAGGCAGGTGTTGTTAATATAGAAAGAGAGACAAAGATGAGTGGCAAGATACATGAAAAGGCTATATTAATAATCACAAACTACCTTGGAGGCAGATATGCAGCAAAAAAACCAATAAGCCTGTCTGCATCAATTACATTCGAGCAATTATACGAGATGGTTGAAGGTGATAGCGCTTCATGTGCTGAGCTTTATGCGCTTCTTAGCAGTATCTCAGGGATTCCATTAAAACAAAGTATAGCAATTACAGGCTCGATGGACCAGAATGGCGACGTTCAACCTGTTGGCGGTATAAATGAAAAGATTGAAGGCTTTTTTGACCTTTGCAGGTTAACAGGTTTTGATGGCAGCCAGGGTGTGATAATGCCAACAAGGAATGTCAAAAACCTGATGCTGAAAAAGGATGTGGTTGAAGCTGTAAAAGAGGGGAAGTTTTTTATCTATCCGATCCAGAGAGCTGACGAGGGCTTGGAGATTATTACAGGCATGCAGGTCGGCGAACTCAAGGATGACGGAACATACCCGGAAGGCACTATTAATTACCTCGCAGTAAAACGTCTTACGGAAATATCAGAGGCGATGGAGAAAAAAAGGGAAAAAGAAAAGGAAGAAGAAAAAGAGGAAAAACAAAAAGATAAATGAAAAAAGCGGTATGGCTGATTGAAGCCGTTTTATTCATTATCCTGTCCATACCGTTAGCAATCTTACCATTTAAATGGTCAATGAAGGCCGGGGAGATACTCGGCCTTTTGGTTTTCTATTTATGGGGAAGCAGGAGAAGGATTGCTATCGAGAATATCAAAGGGTCAGTGGTCAGTGGTCAAGGGTCACCCCCCCTTAGCCCCCCCTTAGCAAGGGGGGGATGGGGGGGTAATTCCGAACTAATTGCAAGGGAAACCCTTAAGAATCTTGGTAAATCCCTTGTAGAAATTATTAAGATCTTTTACGGTCTTGGCAAAAAGATAATAGATTCTGTAGATATTGAGGGTATTGAAAACTTTAATCGAGCTAAATCAAAAGGCAAAGGGATTTTATTCTTAACCGGCCACTGTGGAAACTGGGAGCTGATGGTAATCGTTTCGTCTGTAAAACTTTCACCCATCGCAATCGTGGCAAGAGCAATCAATAACCCCTGTGTTAATAAAATTATTGAGAATGTAAGACAGAGATACGGTAATAGTGTGATTTATAAACAGGGGGCATTAAAACCAATCATTCAAACATTGAAAGATAATGGCTGCGTGGGCATACTTATGGATCAGTCTGTTATACCCGATGAAGGATATGTAATAGATTTTCTCGGCAGGGGAGCATGGACAACTAAGATGCCTGCCCTCATAGCGAGAAAGACAGGTGCCGCAGTCCTGCCTGTGTTCATACATAGGACTAACGGAGGCCACAGGATAAAAATATATCCAGAGATAGAACTATCAAAAAATGGCGATATGGAAATCGCTGTACTGGCGGATACAAAAAATTTTTCACATTTCATTGAAGAGTACATACGTGCCCATCCCTCCGAATGGCTCTGGATACACAGAAGGTGGAAAAGGGTTTAGGTTTTAAATGAGAGCGCTTCAATTTCATGTTGATTTTAATAAGGTAGTCCATTGTGTTGACATTTGGCAGAATATTACGTATTATTACCTCACTTAATCGGAATCCAGTAGTTCCACAAAGGATGTGTGAACAATAACCCATAGTGTCTGTTGGAA
>PEUB01000038.1:0-286 GCA_002780895.1 Nitrospirae bacterium CG02_land_8_20_14_3_00_41_53 | reverse complement strand
TGTCTTATAATCCTGCCACTCTTACTAATTTTTACAGGAAATGCATTTGCACAGATTCAGACGATTCCAATAACGCCCGCATATCAGATGCCTTCGGGTTTTGCCCAACCGGCTCCATCTATACAAGGCCAGTGGCCAACCTTACAACAGCCATCACCTCAGCCACCTCCCGCACAACCAGCCCCACCACCTACTCGGCCTCCTTCCGTAGAAAGACCCTCAGAGTTTGAGCAGTATATCTCCGAGCAGGTGTTAGAGATTACTGAATTTCAGATTGAGATTTTAA
>PEUB01000136.1 GCA_002780895.1 Nitrospirae bacterium CG02_land_8_20_14_3_00_41_53 | reverse complement strand
GTGGTACACTTTTCAATTCCCGAAATTGGTACACTTTTACTTTCCCCTTGACAAAAGGACATGTTAAAGGGGAAGACCTCTACAGGGCTTTGGGACAAACTGATTCGGGAAGATATCTCACGGTGTTCTTTATTTATAAAGAGACTCATGAGGCCCTTGTGATTTCCGCCCGCGACATGACAGATAAGGAGAGGAAAAATTGTGCAAAAAGAAAAAGATAGAGGAAAGAAGAAACGAGATCCTTTACCAGAAACATTTGATTCCATTTCAGAGGCAGCAACTTTCTGGGACAATCATGATTCCACTGACTATGAAGATATGATGGAAGATGTTGATTTTCAGGTAGAAATTAGACGCCATGTCTACTTAGTGCCTATATCCGGACCGGTATTGGAGGCTCTTAGACAAAAGGCTAGATCCCAGGGAGTATCTACTGAAACACTTGTGAATCTTTTGCTTCAAAAACACGTTGCTTAAGCCCTGATGGAATACTAAACAACCCTCGACTTGTAGTCGAGGGTTGTTTAGTTTTGTTGACAAAATAGACGGGGGTTTATTAACATACAAACATGGTCAGGCAACTGAGGGTAGAGTATCCTAATGCTTTCTATCATATTACCTCCAGGGGAAATTTAAGGGAGAGGGTATTTTTTTGAGGATGGGGATAAGGAAAGGTTTTTAGATATATTGAAGAAAACCAAATAGCGCTATGGCTATTTTCTTCATGCCTATGTTTTGATGGACAATCACTATCATCTTCTGATAGAGATTCCTCAGGCCAATATTAAGAGAATCATGCAGAACATAAATACCAGCTATGAGGAAAAAGTAGAAAAAGGGACGTTGTTGAGTTATTGATTTATTAAATAATAAGCAGATATTAACAACAATGGTTTAACATAAAGCCAATATACTGATAAAGCCAATATACTGACCAGTGCTCTGACAGTTTGAATATATCTATGATTGCAGTTGTGAGGTCTAAAAATGGTGTACCTATCAGATTGACTATCGAGAGATGGGATCATATAGTTATTTCGCATCTGGATATGGAAAACAATCAAGGAGCTGTTATAGAAACAACCCGGAACCCAGATATGATTTTGAGGGGGATTGCTGATGAATTGCGAGCAGTTAGATTTTTCCCAAAGACCCATTTGGGACCAAAACATGTCGTCGTTGCCTATAAAGAAGTGAGCCCATGGAATGGTTTCATTCTTACGGCGTATAAAACATCCAGGTAGACAAGATTATGAGTGTGCCGAGAAAGCGTATTAACTCTTACCAGTGAGAGTCTGGTCTGGGTAAAGGTTAGCTACCAACCCAGCACCTAATCCCTCGTTTAGTCTGGTAACAGGCTGGGCGATGCGGGAAGAGGGAGGTATCGAGCCACAGCGAAAGCGAAGGGATTGAGCCTCGAAATATTTATGGTGTCAGGTTGCCGATGCTGTTCATTTAGCCGCAGGCAATACTCTCATAACCGTTATGGCGAGGTAGTGAGAGACTGACGGGGTCTAAGACCGTGGCGAGATACTACAAGGAGCTAATATGAACTCGGGAGAGCCAGAATGTTTACCAGAGAAAGGTCCCTCTTAGAATTTTCTGGTAGAGGATTGGAAAATGGGGAAAAGGAACGGGCTACTTTTTGAGAGGTATTCGTCCTATTTCTGTTTGGGGGCCATGGTTTAACGAACCTTACAAAAATTTTTCAAGGCAATTGCTCAGGGTTGGTATTTCCATATTGTCTCTGGACATTATAAAAGGTCGATGGGGTATGTGGAAAACACAGTCCATGAAATTCATCAATTGTTATTAGCACCCGTGGGGAAAATAGACAAAAAGACTTTTTATATAGCTGATAAACCACCAGTTGATTTATACGAGTTTGCTAATGGAATTCGGAAAGAGTTAGGGGCAAGGAAAATCAGGCATGTGCCATTGTGGATAGCGAAATCATCTGCAAGGATTGGAGATTTCCTCAAGCCCCTGGGATGGCGGGGTGTTCCTTTGACCAGCTTCAGGCTTAATAACATTCTCACGGGATATGTCTTTGACCTTCAACCTATTATGGGAATTGCTGCGCCTCTGCCATATGGTCTTAAAACTGGAATCAGTAGGACTATTCAATGGATGCGGGAGAAAAAAGAGCTTTGAGGATTATGAAAAGCGGTAAAATAGAATAGAGTAATAAAAAAATCTATGGTAAACTACGCATAACGGAGGTGGGCCGCGTTAAGGGCGGAGATGTTACAGAGGAGATAATGGGGTCTCCGGGGATTAAAGGTTTCGCAGATCTAAAAGTTCAAACTTTGGTCAGATTTTTTGATAAAATGTAATATAGAGGATATTTTCGCGAGGTGAATAAGATGAAGCTTTTAGAAAAAGAAATAAATGTATTATTAAAAAAAGGATTTTACAAAAGTAAAGAAGAATTGATTGACGATGCCTGCAGAGCGCTTTTGAGAAATAGACCTCATTTGAGATTGGAAGTAGCTATTTCACTATATGAAAATGAGGAAGTCTCTTTATCTAAGGCATCTGAAATTACTGGTGTATGTATAGAAGAATTTAAAGAATCTTTAAAAGATAGAGGATTATCTGTGAAAGCCACTCCGATTTCTAAAGAAGAATTAGACGAACAGACAAAGCTCATATTAACGGTATCGAAATGATAATTTTTGATACCGATATCTTAAGCATTTTTGCGAAGATAAGCAGATTGGAATTAATAAAGAAACTTTTTGGAACGGTTCATATTACTCCAATGATAAGAGAGGAACTTACCATCCCGTTAGAATATGGATATGATTTTCCAAAAGATATTTTAGATAATAGTTCAGTTATTATACCCACCGTGGAGGAACTCGGCCCATACAATGAATTCAAAGTGAGACTTGGCAAAGGTGAAGCGGAGGCTATCTCAATAGCAAAAAATAGAAAGCTGCTATTTGCTACCAATGACAAGGTTGCTCAAAAGGTAGCAAAAGAAAATGGTGTGGGTATAATATCTCTCCAGGCTATCTTGAAGGCATTAGTAAAAAGGCAAATTTTGACCTTAAATGAGCTCAATGAAATAATCAACGATATAAGATCGAGGGATAATCTTGTTATACCTGAATCTGAGATAGAGAAAATCCTTAAATAGAAGAGAGCCATAAAATTAAACCTCTGGTATGACTACCACATGGTCAAATGAGGGGTCAGGTCTTGAATCTTGACATTCCATTTAGCTAACAACTCAATGAAGCGAAAAGCAGCAAGCAGGACAGAATGGTTTTAAAATTATACCTTGATTTATGCGTTTATAACAGGCCATTTGATTATCAGGGACAGGAGAGAGTGGCATTGGAGACAAGTGTATTCATTTATCTTTTGGAAAAGGTGGGGAAAGGCTCTCATGTCCTTGTTGCCTCTGAGGCGTTGATATATGAGAATAATAAAACCCCTGATGAACAAAGAAAGCTGCGGGTTACCTCTTATTTTAGTTTAGCTCGAGAGTTTGTTGGGACAGATGGCTCAGATGTAGAAAGAGTAAATTTTTTGAGAGAATTAGGATTTTCTGACATCGACGCCCTACATATAGCCTTAGCTGAAAAATGCGGAGCAGATTATTTTGTCACATGCGATGATGATATTGTAAAATTATACGAAAGACATAAAGATTTTATAAAAGTCAGCATCATAAGTTTAATTGAGCTCGTTAGTTTGGAGGTGAAATAAGAAGGATGGGAATCACTTTAGCTGAAACAAAGGCCAAAGGATGGAATGCCCTGATAAAGGAGCTAGGGCATGCTGGGGCAACCAAGTTTATTTTACTTTATGAACCAGGTGAAGGGGATTATACCAGAGAGCGGAGAGAACTATTCAAGGGTATTACAATTGAAGAGATAATGAAAGATATTGAGAAGCTCAAGCAGACCAAAAAATAGGGCCATTTTTGCTGACCAGCTAAAGCTTTAATATCAGGAGAGAAATCGGGAGATCGAAAGATGTAGGGTCAGGTCTTGAAATATCACATTTAGCTATTAAGCTGTCAAACCTTCGACTTTTACTTTTCGGAGGTATTAAAAGAG
>PEUB01000132.1:4145-7784 GCA_002780895.1 Nitrospirae bacterium CG02_land_8_20_14_3_00_41_53 | reverse complement strand
GGCACCAGGCCTGATTCTCCGTGATATAAATGATGCAGCCACCATCGGATACCTCTGCCACCCGCTCTTATTCTATCTCTCATAGATGTCTAATCCTTATGTCTGAATTGAAGTTGACTTTTACATAAAAATCAAAAATTATTTTCTCCCTTCATAAAAATAACGATTAAACCTTTAAAAAAATTTACTTAACAAGTAAAATATTATTTCTTAATGAACAACCCTGCGGCAGAGACCGCAGGGTATCAAAAAATAGTAACTCCATATTTCATACATGAAACGAGTTTAATAGCGCACGTTGATTACTATTATTTCTATGAATAGCCGTATTCTTTTAATACCGATATTTATTACATTATTTTTTGCATCATCAGTTTCTTCTGAGGTTTATTCTTATGGCAAAGATAATACAGTAATCGGGGTAACTACAACTTACAAAATTAAAGATAATGAGTCTCTGATTGAGATAGCGAGGAAGTTTGGGATTGGCTTTAACGAAATCGCTGATTCAAATCCTGATCTTGATCCTTTTGTCCCCGGAGTCGGTATATCTGTTGAAATACCCACATCATGGGTTTTACCGGATGCAGCGTTATCTAATGGTATTGTAATAAATCTCTCTGAAATGAGGCTTTATTATTTTCTCAAACAACTGAGATCAATGTCAGTGATGACATTTCCTATAGGAATAGGCAGCGAAGGTACCGATACACCTGTGGGAAATTTCAAGGTGATAAAAAAAATAGTAAGACCAAGCTGGTATGTGCCTGAATCAATCAGGAAAGAAAAACCCACATTGCCAAAGGTAGTGCCGCCCGGTCCTGACAACCCTCTCGGCTCTCATGCATTACGGCTCTCATTGGGAACTGTTCTCATACATGGAACAAACAAGCCATACGGCGTTGGAAGAAGAGTCAGCCACGGTTGTATAAGATTATATCCAGAGGACATCCCAAGGCTTTTTCAGTCAGTGCCTAATGGTGTCAGGGTAACCATTGTTCGCCAGCCTGTAAAGGTAGGCATCAAAAATAATAAAGTGTACATCGAAGTGCATAAGGATAAACTTTTAAATATAAATTATTTTAACGAGGCTGTAAATTTGCTGATAAAGAAGAATCTGCTTAAAAGGGTTGATACAGAAAAAATGTATTATGCTATAACAGAAAAAAGTGGAGTTCCTGTTAAGATTTCAAATTGAATAACTATAGGGTCTAAAGAATTTCTGAATTCTTTAGACCCTATAAACATGGTTAATTTTTATTTCTTTTGTTGCAATTCAAATGCCTTTGCACATTTCTTTGCAGCATCCTCAGCCCTGTCTGCAGCAGCCTCTGCCCTTTTAGCAGCAGCTTCTGCCCTATCACCACAATCCAGCGCGGTTTTCATTGCTTCCTGAGCCAGTGCTTTAGCTTCCCGTGCCTCCTTTTTAGCCTCATCAACTCCGGCAACCTTTCCTTCAAGCCCGCTAATTCTGGATTCAATAGCCGCAACCCTTGCTTCGAGCTTGCTGATTCTCTCTATCAGTGGGTCTATCTGCTGTTTTACATACTCCTGTGTGGCACATCCAAAAGACAGCAGTAACAAGAAAGAAATGACTAATAAAACCACCTTTTTCATTTTTACACCCCCTTTCTTGATAAAAACTGCATCTTGGAAAATCTTAAAGTAAAATCTAATTAATGTCAATATATGTTAGTATTTCCCAATGTTAATAATAAAAATACATGAAACAAACATAGAACAGGTTTTGTACCTGACAGTTGATATACTTAAAAACGGCGGGATTGTTGTATATCCGACAGAGACATTTTACGGCCTTGGTGTTAAGTTTGATATGGAAGACTCACTAAAAAAACTTTACAATATTAAACAAAGACCTGAAGAGAAGGCAATGCCGCTGATTATAGGCAACAAAGGATTGCTTTCGGTTGTTGCGGCATCTATTAATGATATGGCGCTCTTACTCATGGACAGGTTCTGGCCGGGGCCGCTTACCTTAATTTTCTTAGCAAAGGAAAATCTATCAGAGTATATAACAGCAGGTACTCATACAATTGCAGTCAGGATCCCCGGAGAGTCATTCGCCCTTCAACTTGCGAAAACTGCCAACTTCCCTATTACTGCAACAAGTGCCAATCCGTCAGGTTTACCACCTGCACAAGATGCAGCGAGTGTCATAAAATACTTTGGAGATAAAGTTGACCTTATTATTGATGGAGGCCATACATCAGGCGGCCTGCCGTCAACAATTGTAGATGTAACGGGGGATAAAATAAAAATACTTAGAGAAGGGGTGATTAAAAAAGAGTTATTGACTTTATAGCTCCGATAAATTTAATATATACAGCAAAAATATGTTGCGAAAGACATCTGATATGTTGCAGATTGAAACGCACGACGGGAAAGAATCACATATTTTTTTGGAGAAGTAAAACAACGACATTTACAGAAAGGAGGAAGAAGATTGATTACGAAAAAGCGAGCATTCAGGTTTTTTTTCATTGCATTGGTCTTTCTAACGTTTATTATAGTAATTAGTAGCGCATTTGCCGCTGCAGAGCCATCAACAACCCAAGAGGTAGTTGAAAAAGGCTCACGGATGCCATGGTGGGTATGGCCGCTGGGGCTGTTTGTATTTACCTTTGTGCTCGGTATTGTAGCGGTTCTCGGCGGTGTTGGAGGCGGCGTCCTTTATGTTCCCATCGTTAGCGGTTTTTTCCCGTTTCATCTCGATTTTGTAAGGGCAACAGGCTTGCTCGTTGCGCTGTCAACAGCCCTGGCTGCAGGTCCCGGCCTTTTAAAGAGAAATCTTGCGAGCCTTAGGCTTGCAATGCCAACGGCACTTATCGCATCTGCGGCATCCATTGGCGGTGCCCTTGTAGGGCTTGCTCTCCCCACCAACGTTGTTCAGACGCTTCTTGGTGCAACTATCATAATGATAGTCTTTATAATGCTGAGTGCAAAAAAGTCAGACTTCCCGGATGTGCAGAAGCCCGATGCCCTTTCAACTGCATTAGGTATTACAGGCATATACCATGAGGAATCGCTCGGCAAGGACATAGAGTGGCATATCCATAGAACCCCTCTGGCATTATTACTGTTTATAATAATTGGTTTTATGGCGGGGATGTTCGGTCTCGGTGCTGGATGGGCAAATGTGCCTGTATTAAATCTTCTGATGGGAGCGCCATTAAAGGTATCTGTTGCATCAAGCGTATTTCTACTTTCAATAACAGACACAACAGCGGCATGGGTATTCATAAATAAAGGCGCTGTTTTGCCCTTAATGGTTGTTCCATCCATTGTTGGCGTGATGCTCGGCTCAAGGATAGGTGTAAAAATCCTCGTCAGGGCAAAGCCGAAAGCTATCAAGTGGATGGTTATAGGCCTTTTGGCCTTATCTGGTGTCAGAGCCTTATTAAAGGGTCTTGAAATATGGGAATAGGAGGATATCATGGGTAATGATAAAGCAAAGGCATCCCAAGAACAGTTAGTATATGCCAATCTTCTTGGTAAGGGTGCGTTGACAGGGTTGGGTCTGCTTGTAATCACATTTATTGTTTATATAACTGGTGTGCTGCCTAATGTTGTTCCTTTTGATAAGATTCAGAGTTACTGGAAACTGAGGGTAGGTGAATA
>PEUB01000132.1:0-4136 GCA_002780895.1 Nitrospirae bacterium CG02_land_8_20_14_3_00_41_53 | reverse complement strand
ATATACTTAATTACATTGGTATTGTTGTGCTTGCCGGTATGACATTGATTTGTTATCTAAGGTTAATTCCAATATTTGTACGTAAAAAGGATACCACATATCTTATGATAGTAATAATAGAGATTGCCGTACTTTTGCTCGCAGCATCAGGTATCTTAACAGCAGGAGGTCACTAATATGAGCGCATATCAGGTATGTCCAACGGCAAAACTGGAAAAGCTACTTTTATCAACAGACGGATCTGAATTCAGTGAGGGCGCAGTAAGAGAGTCTATTAATTTAGCAAAGACCTGTGGAAGTAAACTTTACACTGTTTCTGTCATAGAAGTTAATCCTGAGTTTGTGGCCCTTGCACCCCAGGTTGTTAAGAAGTTTGAGAAAGAGACCAGAGTTCATCTTGAATCTATAAAAACGAGGGCCTCAAATGAGGGTGTTGACTGCGAAATTATTGCCCATGAAGGAGAAGAGCCTTTTCAATATATTGTTGATGAGGCAGCAAAAAACAATGTCGAGATGATAATTATGGGCAGACGCGGAAGGATAGGGCTTAAAAGACTTATGATGGGAAGCGTGACAGCAAGGGTCATAGGTTATGCACCGTGTAAGGTCCTGGTTGTACCAAAAGCCGCCAAGGTTACATATAAAAATATTCTTGTTGCTACAGATGGTTCAAAATATAGCGAGGCCGCATCACGAGAGGCGATTAGCATAGCAAAGCGCACCGGAAGTGATCTGATCGTCCTTTCAGTTGCTACAAAAGATGAAAATCTTCCGGCGGCAAAGAGAAGTGTTAACGAGGTAAAAAAAATTGCAGAGAAAGAAGGTATAAGGATAGAGGTACTTACCACAAAAGGCATGCCATATGAGGTTATAGTTAAGACTGCAAAGGAGAAGGATGCTGGTGTTATTGTTGTTGGAAGTTATGGAAGGACGGGCATAAAGAGGCTCCTCATGGGAAGCGTGACAGCAAGGGTCATTGGGCATGCAGAATGTCCTGTGCTGGTAGTTAAGTCGTAGCAGAAAAGAACATATCAGTGCTTAATCACAAAAAAGGCAGCTTAGCTGCCTTTTTTGTGAAGCTATATCCCTACTCCAATCCATACTTCTTCAACTTTCTCCACAGTGATACCCTGTCTATTTCAAGAATCTGTGCAGCAAGTGTTTTGTTGCCACCCACCTCTTTTAATACCCATTTTATATAAGCCTCCTCCTGCTCTTCGAGGGAAGGTATCTTGCCTTCCTTCTTTCTGAAGGTCCTTATGCTCAATTCTCTAAGGTCTTCAGGAAGATGGGCTACCTCTATCGTATTACCGTTGGCAATGGCAACACCCCTTTCCATTATATTCTCTATCTCCCTTACATTACCTGGTAAATCATAATTCATTAAGACGCTCATTGCTTCCTGTGATATTTCGGCAACATCCTTTTTCA
Source organism: Nitrospirae bacterium CG02_land_8_20_14_3_00_41_53 (assembly GCA_002780895.1). Lineage (GTDB taxonomy): Bacteria > Nitrospirota > Thermodesulfovibrionia > Thermodesulfovibrionales > SM23-35 > 0-14-3-00-41-53. The sequence continues at coordinate 2,705 of PEUB01000132.1, read as the reverse complement.
TCAGGGCTGCATACTTCTTTAAAAAATAGTAACTTAAAAGTGGTATGTCATCCCTTCTTTCGGAAAGTGGGGGGATATGTAGTGATACCACATTTAATCTAAAATAAAGGTCCTGTCTGAATCGCCCGCTTTTTACTGCATCTTGGATATCTCTGTTAGTTGCTGCTATAAATCTGACATTCACCTTCAAGGTTTCTGTGCCTCCAACCCGCAAAACCTCTTTTTCCTGAATAACCCTCAGAAGTCTCACCTGTATGGAAGAGGGCATTTCTGTTATTTCATCAAGAAACAGAGTTCCTCTCGATGCCATCTCTATCAATCCCTTTTTCATTGTTATCGCACCAGTAAAAGCGCCTTTTTCATGTCCAAAAAGTTCGTTAGACAGGAGTTCCTCTGTAAAAGCCCCGCAATTTATTGCCAAAAAAGGTCCCTCGGAACGTTTGCTATTGAAATGTATATACCTTGCAAACAACTCTTTACCAGTCCCGCTCTCGCCGGAAATAAGGACATTGCAATCAGTTGGCGCTATCTGTTTCGCAGTCTCAAGCAGCCTTTGCATATTTGCATCCTGAGTGATTATTTTAACCTTACCCTGATAGCTTTCTATCTGTTCCCTGAGTTCTCTATTTTCCTTCTTTAGCCTGACCTTTGCCATAGCTTCCTTAACAACCATTCTTACTTCATCCAGCCTGAAAGGCTTTGCGATATAGTTGAATGCCCCTTGTTTCATTGCCTTGACAGCAGATTCAAGTGTCGCATAGCCTGTTATCATTATTACCTCTGTGTCAGGACAAAGCTCGCGGCATTTTTTCAGTATCTGCATCCCGTCAACTTTTTCCATCCTTAAATCCGTAAGCACAATATCAAATGGTTGTTCTTCAAGCAGCTTGAGGGCATTTGGTCCACTCTCTGTCCCAAACACCTCATAGCCCTCTTTTTTCATAACATGCTCAAGGTTTTTAAGTGCTACCCTTTCATCATCAACAATTAATATCTTTATGTTGTTTTGCATCTCACTCCTCTAACGGCAGCCTTATTAAAAAACAGGTTCCTTTCCCGACCTCAGTCTTAACCCCGATACAACCACCATGTTCTTCCACAATTTCCTGAACAATATAGAGTCCAAGTCCTGAGCCTCTTCCCATATCCTTTGTAGTAAAGAATGGATCGAATATCTTTGATAGAACATCGGGTGGGACTCCAGTGCCTGTATCTTCTATCTCGATATCAACGGTATTTTTCCCAACAGGACATTCACCAGTACATTTGCCGCGATATTTTGAATAATCGCATATCCCTTCTTCTTCTTCCATTTTCCCGGTTACAAGGTGTTTCTTTGCCCTGATAAACACCTTCCCTTCATCAGCATTGGATTCTACAGCGTTTTTTATAAGATTCAAAAACATCTGCTGCACCCGTTGTTTACCTGCAAGGATAAATATATCAGCCGGTACATCGAGAATAATTTCAACCTCTGCCGGTTTCCCACCTTTAACAAATAGGATTGTTTCTTCAATTAGTTTTTTAAGTGGAAAGAGTTCCTTTTTAAAGATCTCTTCCCTTGAAAATTCTAAGAGAGAACGGACAATATTCCTGGCCCTGTTTGTTTGTTCATCAATCTGCGATAGGAGTTCCTTTTTATGCACCATGTCACCCTCCCCAAACTCTTCTATAAGTATCTGGCAAGATGATGATATATTTGACAGCGGATTATTCAGTTCATGGGCAACCCCTGAGAGAAGCGTTCCAAGTGAGGCAAGCTTTTCCCTCTGGATAAGACGTTTTTGCCTCATTTCCAGTTCCTTAAGCATTTTATTGAATGCATTTGTAAGTGAGACAATCTCTCTATCTTTTGAATCGATTGTTATTTTTTCAAGCTTTCCTTCTGCTATCAGCTTCATCCTGTCTTCCAATGATTTAAGTGGCTTTACTACCATTTTTGATAAAATCTGCCCAATAACAATACCCACGAAAGAAAGGAAGGCAATTGTAATAACGAGATCTCTCATAGTTTCATTGAGGAATAACTGAAGTTTCTTCCATTCAATTTTTGAAACATTTTCAGTTATGGTAACTATATCTTTACCTTTTTCCCTTATCATCTCCTCTAAAGGTTGTACATTTATAGTGTTTTGTTTCCTCAACGCTGAAAACTTTTCCATCAGTTCTCTGTATCTTCTAAGGTCGCTTTTCATTGTATTAAGCTGTTGATAAACTTCAAGTATTTTGTATTTTTCGACATTACTGTCAAGTATATCCTGAGACCTTTTTACATATATAATATTTTCGTTAAAGTCTGAATCTTGCCCATAAAGAAAAAAATTCTTCTCGAATCTTCTCATCTCAAGCGTTGTATTGGAAAGTTCAGATATCACTTCCCAAAATATTATCTTTTTCTCCATAAATCTGAGGGTAAAAAATGCGAATACGGATAGACCGATAATTACCACAATTGCAATATAATAACTGAGGATAATTTTTTGTCTAATGCTCGATGGATATTTAAACATATTTTATTTTACGAACTCCTATTGCAAAAAGCAATATCATGTAATCTTATTGCAATACCAGACCATAATGAGTATTGAGTAAGCCTTCCATTGCAAAAAACAAGGCAACAGGATTCAAAATGCCTTGATATTTACGAGGCAATATTTTATCGTTGCATTTTGCATCAAAATACCCTTTTTTGTAGCCTATCCCCA
>PEUB01000008.1:4700-19891 GCA_002780895.1 Nitrospirae bacterium CG02_land_8_20_14_3_00_41_53 | reverse complement strand
TAAAAGAGGTAAAAAAGTAAAATTATTTGGAGTAGATTTTATGTGAGGCAACGAATATCATTTCGTGTAGATTTTTATGTGAGGCAACAGGGATAGATACCAAGTTTGCAATAAAGCACTGGCGAAACCTTACGCATAATTGTATCGGATGCCTGTACAAACCCAGCCACAACACCAATAAATACGATAATCTTAAGAAATGTAATATCAAGTGGGACCATCACATGGTTAAAAATAAGCCAGCTCAGTGCTGGACTTATAATCATAACCGCTGTGAATGTAATACTCATACCAACAGCGGTCTCCATTTTTTTTTGAAACTCCGAAAAAAATACACAAGCTTTTTTCTGTCATTCCAACTTGTTCGGAATCCTTCTTATGACTACGGAAAGATTCCCGACAAGCAGGGCAGATGTGCTTAAAAAGTCCTGCCAGCTACTCCTTATAACCCTTCAAACTGGCCATCCTGCTTCTTTTACATTTTTCTGAACCATGTCCTTTAATGCCTCTATAAAATGAGGATGTGTATTCAGCGAATCCACCCTTTTAAGTGTTATCCCGAGCTTTTCAGCCAAATTTTTATATAATATATCTATCTCGTAGAGGGTTTCGATATGGTCTGATATAAAACTTATCGGAACTACAAGAACATTCTTGACCCCCTTTTCAGCAAGCTCTTTAAGTTTTTCATCTGTAGATGGCTCAAGCCACTTAACAGGGCCACTCTTAGACTGATAGCTCAAATGCCATTTTATTTGAATTATTTTTGTAATCTCTCCAATTGTTCCCAAAATCTGACTTACGTATGGGTCGCCTTCGTCAATTATTTTTTGAGGAAGGCTGTGTGCACTGAAAAGGACATGGACATCCCCCATTCTTTCAAATCCCCCCTTCCCCCCCTTTTCTAAAGGGGGGTTGGGGGGATTATTGGGAGATAAGGAGACTTTTGACTTTTGACTTTTGACTTCTGTCTCTTGACGAAATGATTCCATTCCCTTTTTTATTACATCTACAAGTGCCTCTATATACAACGGGTGTTTGAACCATGATGATATACAGAAAATTTCTATTGGATAATCTGCTACTACTGCCTTAAGCCTTGAAAATGATGAGCCGGACGTTGCAACAGAATACTGCGGATAAAGGCTAATGGCAATAAGTTTCTTAATCCCGGCATTATGGATTTCAGGGATTACTTCTTCTATTAAAGGATGCCAGTAACACATACCGATGTAAACCCTGAAAGACGGTGAAGAATTAGTAATCCCCCCTAATCCCCCTTTGGTAAAGGGGGGGGTAATTTTTTCTCCAGTATATCCCCCTTTGGTAAAGGGGGGCTGGGGGGATTTTATGGATGATAGATTCAGCGCTACTTCAAGTGCTTTTGCCTGAGCCATGGTAATATCTAGTATCGGAGATTTATTACCTATGAGGCTGTACATTTTTTTTGTTTTTTTTGAACGTATTGTTGATATTAACCATGCAAGGGATCTTTGCATGAATGATAGGCCAAGTTTGATAATCTGCCTATCTGAAAACAGATTATATAAGAACGGTCTTACTGCCTGAATAGAGTCAGGACCGCCAAGATTGAGGAGGATTATACCAATAGTTTCTTTTTTGTTATCGTCCAAATATCTATCCTTTTCGCCCCAGCGAATCAGACGAGTCTGAAGAAAAGGCTATTCTTTCTTTCCGTATTTGTGAACTGCCTCAACCATTGCTATAACATTTTCAACAGGTGTCTCAGGCAATACACCATGACCTAAATTAAAGATGTGACCTTTCGCAGACTCACCTTTCCACAAGATGTCTTTAATCCTTTCCTCAAGCTTTTCCTTTGGTAGAAAAAGCTCACATGGATCCAGGTTCCCTTGAATAACCATTTTTTTGCCAAGTCTTTTTATTGCATCGCTTATGTCAATCCTCCAGTCAATCCCGGTAACATCAGCACCTGATTTTCTGACCTCTTTAAGGATACCTGCACAATCATTTACAAAATAGATTACAGGAACCCCTTCTTTCTTTAACTCAGAAATTGTCTTTTTCACATAAGGTAGTGCAAATTCTTTATATTCAACAGGCGTAAGCATACCTGCCCATGTATCAAAGATCTGGACTGCCTGAGCACCTGCCTTTATCTGAGAAGAGAGATATGAGACGACAGTTATAGTCAGTTTTTCCATGAGATAACTAAATACCCCACTGTGTTGAAACATCATCTTTTTTGTATGCAAAAAATTCTTCGATGTTCCGCCTTCAATCATGTATGTAGCAAGTGTAAATGGAGCGCCTGAAAATCCTATCAACGGCACTTTATTCTCAAGTTCTTTCCTCAGAATCTTTATTGTCTCAGGAACAAAAGGCATATCTTCCTCTACATCTGGAATAATCAACTTTTCAACAGCAGACTTGTTTCTTATCGGCTCACTGAGGATAGGGCCTTGCTTATCTGAAAACACAAGACGCATCCCCATTGCCTCGACAGGGATGAGAATGTCAGAAAACAGTATGGCCGCATCAACTCCGAGTATTTCAACAGGCTGAATAGTAACCTCTGCAGCAAGTTTGGGGGTCTTACAGAGTGTAAGAAAGTCAACATTAGCTCGCACAGTCTGATATTGACGAAGGTATCTCCCTGCTTGACGCATAAGCCATACAGGAGTGTATTCTACTTCTTCACCACGACATGCTCTAAGGAATGTATCATTCATAAGCCCCTCACTTTCTTTTTCATTTTCACGGGTATATAGCTACAAAATGGCTCTTCCTCGAGATAATCACCATATACTGAATAAGCCCTTGCCCTGCAACCTCCGCATACAGTCACATATTCACACGAGCCGCACTTACCCTTGTATTTCTTGAAATCACGAAGCTCTTTGAAAAGATCTGAATTTTCCCATATATCTTTAAAGGATTGCTCCTTTATATTTTCTGCAGGTTTTGGGAAGTAACTGCATGGAAGTACATTTCCATCCACGTCAATAAATGCAATGAGTTGTCCTGCAATACAGCCCTTTGCACCGCCTGTAGAAAATTTCAATGTCCTCCTTTCGAATTTAGCGCCCTCTTCCTTTGACTTCTGTAAAACTATCCTGTAATAATGCGGTGCACATGTAGGCCTTACAAGAATATCCTTTTCGTCTTTTTCCATCTGGTAGTGCCACTCAAGGATTTTTTCATAATCCTCCTTTGAAATAAGCTCGTTTATTATCTCCTCGCCCCTGCCTGTAGGCACTATCATGAACATATACCATGCGGTTGCCCCGAGTTGTTTTGCAAGTTTATATATCTTTGGAATCTCCTCCTGGTTCCTCTTTGTAAAAGATGAATTTATGATAAATTCGATACCATGTTTTTTAAAAAGCCTTGCAGCATTTATTGTCCCTACAAATGCACCCTTCTGATTCCTGAAGTTGTCATGTACTGCTTCTTCAGAACCGTCAAGGCTAAAGGAAACAATCTTAATTCCTGAATCCTTTATCTTTTCAGATATCTCATCAGTCACAAGGGTTCCATTTGTTGCAAGACACATCCTCAACCCTTTTTCTGAGCCATATTTAGCTATCTCAAAAACATCCTTTCTTATAAGTGGTTCTCCTCCGGAAAGAACAACAACAGGCTTTGTATAACTTACTATGTCATCTATGATTCTAAATGCCTCATTAGTAGAAAAATCAGGATGGCCTTTCACTTCAAGCTCAGACGCAGAACGACAGTGAACACATCGCAGGTTACATCTCCTCGTTATTTCCCATGCAATCCATTTAGGTATAAATTCCATACCTAAACAAATCCCCCTAATTCCCCCTTTACTAAGGGGGGATTAAGGGGGATTACTTCTATAAATTTCCTATTCCAGATATGCTCTTCTATAGCAGCGAGCAGGGGCTGAAAAGTTAATGAATCAAGTGCAGAAATTGCGACTGCATTATATCGCAGTTCAAGGTTCTGTACCTCTTCTTTATCTAATCTGTCTATTTTATTAAAGACAAGGAGACGGGGTTTTTCGGATAGATGAAGTTCCCTGAGTATATTCTCAACAGATTCTACATGCTGTTCAAAACGTGGGTTCGCTGCATCAACAAGGTGTAGTAATAAATCTGCATCCTCGAGCTCTTCAAGTGTTGCCCTGAACGCTGCCATAAGATCCCTTGGAAGGTCTCTTATGAAACCAACGGTATCAGTAATAATAACCTCTCTTTCCCGTGGAAACCGCAGTCGCCTGCTTGCAGTGTCAAGTGTTACAAACATCCTCTCTTCAACAACCACAGAACTTTTAGTAAGAGAATTCAGAAGTGTTGACTTGCCCGCATTTGTATATCCGATAATCGAGACTATAGATATTCCCTTTTCAACCCTCTTCTGTTTCCTCTGTTTCCTTGCTTCGCTCAGAGTTCTAAGTTCTTTTTCAAGGAGGGTTATCCTTTCTCTAACACGCCTTCGGTCTATCTCGAGTTTCATTTCACCAGGTCCTCTACCACCAATGCCTCCCATGAGACGGGACATTGCTGTGCCTTTGCCTGTTAATCTCGGCAGCCTGTATTTTAACTGTGCAAGTTCAACCTGAACCTTTCCATCTCTGCTGTGGGCACGCCTTGCAAAAATATCAAGTATAAGTTGAGAACGGTCAATTACTTTAAGCTCAGCGAGTTCCCCAATTGTCTTTATCTGCGATGGGCTTAGCTCCTGGTCAAATATCAGGAGTGTTGCCCCTTTATTAAGGGCATTAATAATCAATTCTTTAATTTTGCCCTCCCCCATTAGATACCTGGGGTTTATCTTCTTTGACCTCTGTATAATAGTATCAAGGATAAAGACATCACTTGATTGGGCAAGCTCTTTTAGTTCTTCAATAGAATCTTCCTGTTCATATCTTGGGTTTGTCGAAACACTCACCAATATAGCCCTTTCTCTCTTATCATCAGGACTAAACACCCTGTGTCTTTCCATCTCATCTTCGAGAGACTCTATAAAAGGTAGTAAATCAAGTTCAAAATCATAGAAGTTCTGAGAATAAATAAACTCGTAAGGTTTTGTACCAGATGGCATCAAATAGGCCACAAAGATATTGCCCGGAAGTCTCCCCCTTACTCCTATCGCAGCAATAAGGTCAAGTCTAAGGAGTGAAAGGTCTGTAAGGTCATCCTGGCTGAGTGATTCTTCATTCAGGTGAGTGTGTACAAGTCTGAGTCCCCTCAGGGTTTTCCGACCTAAAGGATAATCTTCAAGCTCAGGAATAAATATCCCTTTTGCATCACCAACTATTACATGTGTAATAACCCCATCCCTGTTAATAAGTATGCCAATCTGGCGGCCTATTTCAGAAGAGAGCTCCGTAAGGTATCTTGCAAGTTCAGGGCTGACTACTTCATTGTGCACCTTTCTCCTGTAAATCCTCTCAATAGAGTTAATATAACTTGCCTTGAGCCCTGTTAGATTTCCGTAAAGCGCTGGTATCTGTATCCTCCAATCTACTTTTATGATATATTTTATCATATAAGGAGGTTTTTATGAAGATTATTTCAGAACATAAAATCGAAGGTAAGACTCTACGGCTCGTACAAGGAGATATCACAGACAGAAATGTGGATGCAATCGTAAATGCAGCCAATTCATACCTTCAGCACGGTGGTGGAGTTGCAGGTGCAATTGTGAGAAAGGGTGGACAGATTATACAAGAAGAGAGTAATAAAATCGGTTTCACACCTGTTGGCACTGCAGTTATCACAGGCGCAGGTAAGCTATCTGCAAAATTTGTCATCCATGCAGTTGGTCCAAGAATGGGCGAAGGAGATGAGGACAATAAACTAAAAAATGCTGTTCTGAGCAGCCTGTTACTCACATCAGAGAAGGGATTAAAGAGTATCTCCATACCTGCTATAAGCTCTGGTATTTTTGGATTCCCAAAGGACAGATGTGCAGCGATACTTGTAAAAGAGGCGTTGAATTATATAAAGAAAAATCCACAGAACAGTCTTGAAGTGATTGAATTCTGTGTGTATGATGACCGCACGGCAGGATACTTCAAGAAAGAGTTTGACAAAATTAATTAAAATTAATGCAGGTTAATTTTTAAAGTTAATATGAGTATTCAGGAAGTAACTATTTAGACAGTTTGTTATATTGAATATTGACTTCGTAAGCAATGCTTGCATGGTCAGAGGCAAGGTCGTCATTTTTTCCTCCACAAACGAGTTTTCCCTTACCCAGCTTCTTATGGTTTTTAATCATATTATTAATCACTGAAGTAAAATCAAAACCACCCTCAACACAGCCTTTTATCAGGCATCCCATTTTAAAATAAGCATAAGACGTAGGGAACAAATTAATAACGCGCACCATTTGAACCGGATTAATCCCTTTGTTATAGTATGTCATATGAACCACTATGCTTGAAACATCAGGAAAGCGCTCAGAAACCAACCCGGCTTCGAGTCTGCGTTGTTTGTTCAGTTCCATCCTTACCATATAATCTTGTTTGTGTGCCATTTTACCCTTTAAATATAAAAGTCCCCCTCTTGGCAGGGAGACTTTTGCAGTGGAGACTTTTGCAGTTTAATTAGAGCTTTGTTACATTGATTGCCTTGGGACCTTTGGGGCCATTTTCAATATCAAAGCTGACTGTATCACCCTCGACAAGGGACTTGAATCCATTGCCGGAGATGGAAGAATAGTGCACAAAAACATCACTACCGTCTTCGCATGTGATAAAGCCAAAACCCTTGGATTCATTGAACCACTTAACTGTGCCTTTAGCCATCTTTTTACCTCCTTACATATAAACTAAAGTCTCAGAATAAACTTATCACTAATAAAAAAAGACCATAAAGCTAAAAGTCCTTGTGGCCTTGTCAGATACAAAAACTTCTAAAACCTTATTTATAATCTAACACATTTGATAATAAAAAGTAAACACCTATTGTCAGCAATTCTCGGTGAAATTGAAAACCCTTGAGATTGCTTCGCTCAGCTAGCAATGACAAGACAAGTTTTCGTAATCCGTCATTGCGAAGGGCCTTATCCTGAAGCAATCTCGTCTCTTTTTCACTGAGAATTGCTGGAATTTAGCTTTCTCTCTGTCTTCCATGATATAATGCATTTTATAAAACCAGGGAGGTTACATTGCCAAAACATGCTAGAGCATTTAAAAGTGACAAGAGAAGAAAAGAACTTTCACGACAGAAAAAACAGGAAGAAAAAAGACAACGACGTTTTAATAAAGACGGCAGCCCCAAACAGGATACTGAAATAACAGATTCAGAAAACAAAGACAAAGAACAATAGAAGTGAAGTTAAATCGATTAAATTTATCATAAAGTAAGATTTGTTTATGCTAAATAAGGCTGGTGATTAAATAACTGCAGTATCTTTTCCTGAACCTCTGCAGGAGTTATGATAGTACCGCCGGGTCTTCCATAAAAAAGCACCTCTGATATACCATTGATGGAGAGCCTTACATCCTCCACCATCTGGCCGGCATTCATCTCTATTGTAATAAACCGCCTGCTTTCCCTGGCAAGCATAAAGAGTTCTTTTTCAGGAAATGGAAAGAGTGTAATCGGCCTGAACAGGCCGACTTTAAATCCTTCGCTCCTGAGCCTCTTTACAGAAGAAAGGGCAATCCTTGCAGCAATTCCGAATGCAACTATTATAATCTCAGAATCTTCAGTATAATAACCCTCAAAGCTTACCTCTTTATCCTTCATCACCTTATATTTTTTCTGGAGTATATTGTTTCTCATTTCGAGTTCACCCTCTCCCATATAAAGAGATTTTATTACCCGTGGTTCCCTGTTTTTGCATCCATCAAGCACCCAATCTTTTACTGGAAGCTCAGGTCTCACATATGGTTTTGGATAAAAAGGTTCCACCATCTGACCAATAACACCATCTCCGAGTATCATTACAGGATTTCTATATTCGTCTGCCTTATCAAATGCAAGCATTGTGAGATTCCACATCTCCTGTAGATTATAAGGAGCATATACAAGTAATTTATAGTCTCCGTGTCCTCCACCCTTGACAGCCTGAAAATAATCTGCCTGACTACCTGAGATGTTACCAAGGCCGGGGCCACCCCTCTGTATGTTAACTATGACAGCAGGGAGTTCTGCTCCTGCAAGGTATGATATCGTCTCTTGTTTTAGACTTATTCCAGGACTGCTTGATGAGGTCATGGCCCTCACACCTGCAGCAGATGCACCATAGACCATATTTATTGCAGCAAGTTCACTTTCAGCCTGGACAAAAACGCCGTTAACTTCAGGCATCCTCCATGACATATACTCAGGTATCTCATTCTGGGGAGTTATTGGGTATCCTGCATAGAAGCGACAGCCTGCTTGAACTGCAGCCTCAGCAATCGCTTCATTGCCTTTCATGAGGATCTTTTTATTCACGCCTGAAAATTATAACACAAAAATCCTTAATCTGTTAAATGTAAATATTTTAACTGGATAAGCCAAAAAATTTATAAATCGTGTAAACTAAGGAACGGAATTAATCATGTATTTTCAGGATTTGATTTTAAAACTTCATCAGTTCTGGTCAGAAAAAGGCTGTATCCTTCTTCAACCATACGATATGGAAGTAGGCGCTGGTACGTTCCACCCTGCTACATTCTTCAGAGTCTTGGGACCAGAGCCGTGGAAAACAGCCTATGTAGAGCCATCAAGAAGGCCGACTGACGGAAGATATGGAGAAAATCCAAACAGACTTCAGCACTACTATCAGTATCAGGTCATCCTGAAACCATCTCCACCCGACAGTCAGGAGGTTTATCTCGAAAGCCTTTCTTACTTAGGCATAGACCCTGTCAAACATGATATCAGATTTGTCGAGGACGATTGGGAGTCACCTACCCTTGGTGCATGGGGTCTCGGCTGGGAGGTATGGCTCGATGGAATGGAAATCACTCAGTTCACATATTTCCAGCAGGTTGGAGGTATTGACCTTAAACCTGTTTCGCTTGAATTAACATACGGGCTTGAAAGGATTGCTATGTATCTGCAGGAAGTGGACAATGTATTTAACCTGATCTGGTGCAAAGGCATAAGATATGGGGAAATACATCACCTCGATGAAGTTGAATTCTCAAAATATAATTTTGATCATGCTGACATAGAACTCTTATCGAAACAGTTTGATGCACATGAGAAAGAGTCAATCAGATTAAATAAGCTCGGCCTTATACTGCCATCTTATGAGTTCTGCCTGAAATGCTCACACACCTTTAATCTTCTTGACGCAAGAGGCGCTCTTTCTGTCACAGAAAGGACAGCTTATATCGCGCGCGTAAGAAATCTTGCAAAGCTATGTGCAGAGGCATATTACAGACAGAGAAAAGAAACAGGATTTCCACTATTAAGGAGTACGCGGTGAACAGTTTATCGCTTTTGTTAGAAATAGGAACAGAAGATTTACCAGCGAGATTTCTGCCTTCTGCCACGCAGCAATTAAAAGAAAACAGCAGGATAATCTTAAAAGAAAATCATATAAAATTCTCAGATATAAAAACATACGGTACCCCGCGAAGACTTGCAATGATTATAGATGGGATACCCCTGATGCAAGAAGACAGATATAAAGAAGTATTTGGCCCTTCCATGAAGATTGCATTTGATGAAAAAGGAAACCCTATAAAAGCAGCAGTTGGATTTGCTAATTCACAGGGTGTAAACGTAAAAAGCCTTATCATAAAAAACAAGGATAAAAGAGAATATGTTGTTGCAGTGATAGAGGAAAAAGGCGTACATGTCAGTCAATTGCTGCCGGAAATACTTAAAAGAATTGTGCTCTTATTGCACTTCCCAAAATCAATGAGATGGGGAAACAACAACATAAGATTTGTGAGACCCATCCGCTGGCTGCTATCTCTGCTTGATAAGGAAATTATCAATTTCGAGATAGAAGGGATAAAAAGCAGCAATATTACCAGAGGACATAGATTCTTGTCACCTGCTGCCTTTCAGATAAAGGATATTTCAGGCTATAAAAGGTTGCTTGGAAATAACTATGTAGCAGTTGACCAGGAAGAAAGAAAAAAGATTATAACTGAGAAGATGGAAAAACTCTTAACACCTGTCGGCGGAAGACCTGTTGAAGACAAGGAACTGCTCGAGACAGTTGTAAATCTTGTGGAATATCCTGTGCCTGTTCTCGGGACTTTTTCTGAGGAATACCTTAAGCTTCCAAAGGAACTACTCATAACCGTGATGAAAGGACATCAAAAGTATTTTGCAGTAGAAAATGAAGAAGGCAGGCTTACAAATTACTTTGTTGTTATAAGCAATACAAGCGAAGAAAATTCAGAGACAGTAAAGATTGGTGCGGAGCGCGTTGTCAAGGCAAGGTTCGAAGATGCAAGATTTTATTTTGAAGAGGACAGTAAAAAATCCCTATCCGAAAGAATAGAAGAGCTCAGGAAGGTCACATTTCAGGAGAGGCTTGGCAGCCTCTATGAAAAGACAGAGAGGATAGTATCTATTTCAGGATTTCTTGCTGATAGGCTTCTACCCTTAGAAAAAGACAGGCTCAATCGTGCTGCAAGGCTTGTTAAAACAGATCTGATAACAGGCGTAGTCAGGGAGTTCCCTGAACTTCAGGGAATCATGGGCAAATATTATGCTATAAACGACGGAGAAGACAGTAAGGTTGCAGAAGCTCTAAAAGAGCAATACCTTCCAGCACATTCAGGCGGAAGTCTTCCACAGACAGATATCGGAGCGCTCCTCAGCATAGCTGATAAAATAGATAACATAGCTGCCTTTTTTTCTATAGGGCTTACACCCACAGGCTCGGAAGACCCTTTTGCCCTGAGGAGACAGGCGCTTGGAATTGTATCGATAATATTAAACAGGGGCTACAGCCTTACACTAAAAGAACTTATAGATACGGCATTAGAAAATCTGCCGGACTTAAAGGATTCTATAGAAGCAAGAAAAAACATCCTGCAATTTTTTGAAAATAGGTTAGAAGCAGTATTTTCAGATCAGGGGTATAGTCCTGACCTCATACAGTCAATTCTTCAGTTATCACCCGATGTACAATTAGGAGATATTAAGGAACGGCTTGATGCTGTTCAGAAATTTAAAGAGGACAGGGAGTACAACGATCTTCTACCTGCCATAAAACGTGTAAATAATATAATTCCAAAAACAGCAACTGCCGAACTAAAAGCTGAACTCCTAATAGAAGAAGCAGAGAAGAGACTAAAAGAAAAGCTCGATTCTGTCAGGTCTGATCTCACAGGACTTCTTAAGGATAGGAAGTATTATGACGCAATAAATCTTGTCTCCTCATTAACAGGTCCGATTAATCATTTCTTTGACCATGTCCTTGTGATGGATAAACAGGAAGAGATAAAGCAAAACAGACTTGCATTACTAAATGAGATATGGAAAACTGTATCAGTCATCGCTGATTTTTCGAAGCTAAAAGAAAATAGTTAGCCATATTTTCATTTAATCAGGTTTCTTGGAATCCAATCCTGACTATCAATAGCTTATTCTAAAATTTAAATTCATATTCCGTTAAAATAAATATAAATAAATGGAAAATATGAAAAGGTTTTCAGCTTTACATTACAGGGACTTCAGACTCTTCTGGTTCGGCCAGCTCATTTCTTTGTCCGGTACGTGGATGCAGTCTGTAGCACAGGGATGGCTTGTATACAGCCTTACAAAATCACCTTTTTATCTCGGTCTGGTTGCAGCCGCTGGATCGCTGCCCATACTTTTATTTACCCTTGCCGGCGGCATAGTAGCAGATAGATTCAGGAAGAGAAACCTCCTTTTGATGACACAGGCGTTGTCAATCATTCCAGCCCTTGTTCTCGGCATACTCACAGATATTAATTTAATTGCTGTGTGGCATGTTGCCCTCATGGCAACACTTCTTGGCTCAATCAATGCCTTTGATATACCTGCAAGGCAGGCATTTTTAGTCGAGATGGTAGGTAAAAGTAACCTTACGAATGCTATAGCACTGAATTCTGCTGCATTTAATAGTGCTCGCATGATAGGGCCTGTTATAGCCGGAATGACAATTTCCTATATAGGACTTCCGGGATGTTTTTATCTGAATGCTTTTAGCTTTATTGCGGTCATAATTGCCCTTTCTAAGATAAATATAAGGGGCGAGATAAAGGAAAGCTCCAAAGGTTTTATAAGAGATTTCATCGAGGGAATCCAGTTTATAAAAAGAGAACCCGAGATATATCGGATCATACTTCTTATTGCGGTGTTCAGCTTTGTAGGCCTTCCTTATATAACCTTTCTTCCAGTGTTTGCAGTGGAAGTTTTAAGAGCCGGTCCTAAAGGTCTTGGATTCCTTGTCAGTGCTGCAGGGACAGGTGCATTAACAGCGGCCTTATCTCTTGCATTCAAGGGTGATATAAAATACAAGGACAGGTTTATGTCTATATCAGCCCTGTGCTTTTCGTTTACACTTTTTGCTTTTTCACTATCAAAGAATTTTTATCTTTCTATGGTTATCCTTATATTTGTCGGATGGGGAATAGTGAGTTTCCTTGCGACCGCAAACAGTTTTATACAGCTTTCTGTCCCTGACAGCCTGAGAGGAAGGGCAATGAGTGTATATGCGATTGTGTTTTTAGGTACAGCCCCTCTTGGCAACTCACTCATAGGCATCTTAGCTGATTCTGTTGGGACTACCAGAGCAGTTAGTATTTCAGCCACAATCTGCATTATTGCATCAATTGTCTTTTCTGTGAAAATATCCAAAGTTTAGTGGTATATTAAGTTTTTAAAAGGCTTTTAAAGATGAAAATACTGGCAATAGAGACATCTACAATGCTTGGAGGCATAGCTATTATGGACAATTTATCAGGCCTGATTGCTGAGGTGAGGCTTAATGTGAAATCAACACATTCAGAGAGGCTGATGACAGAGATAGACCACGTCTTAAGGCAGGCAGGACTTAAGATATCTGATATTGATGTCTTTGCAATAGCTATCGGCCCGGGCTCTTTCACAGGTCTCAGAATAGGGTTAAGCACTGTGAAAGGCTTTTCCTATGCAACAGGAAAACCCATAGTCTCTGTTCCAACCCTTGAGGCATTTGCATGGAATTTCCCTTACTGTAGTCATCCTGTTTGCCCCATGCTTGATGCAAGGAAAAAAGAAGTATATGCCGCATTGTTTAAATGGGAAAATGAAGGTTTTACAAGATTAATAGACGAGGTATCAATAAAAGTAAACAGGCTTTTGGAAAAAATTAATGAGGAACACACCCCTGCACCCCTTTCAAGAGGGGATTTTCCCTATCCACTTGTGGGAGAGGGCAGGGGGGAGGGGGGATTTTTTGATGATAAGGTTGTTTTCACTGGCGAAGGGGCAATTCTTTACAAAGATAAAATAATCGAGATGATGGGTGAGAAGGCGATCTTTGCATCCCCTGAGAAGATAGTACCTTCACCTGCAAATGTGGCTTATATCGGAATAAAAAAGGCTATAAAAGGAGAGTTTTCCGAACCTGTAAGCCTGGTTCCATTTTATATAAGGAGATCAGAGGCCGAGATTAAAAGAGATGCCTGAGATATTAATACGAGAAATGCAGGTATCTGATATTCCTGATGTTCTGCAGATCGAGCACATGTCATTTACCACACCCTGGTCTAAAGATGCTTTTTTAAATGAAATCCACAAGCTATATTCTTTTACAAAGGTTGCAGTACTCGGAGATAATATCATCGGCTATATATGTATAAACCACATAATGGATGAAGGCCATATACTGAACCTCGCAGTTCATCCTGACTTTAGGAGGCAGGGTATTGCAACAAAACTTGTTGAAGATGTTCTAAATGGATTTAAAGAGATTGACTGCAGGCATCTATATCTTGAGGTAAGGGTCTCAAACCTTGAGGCAAAAAAGTTTTATGAACGCCTCGGTTTCAGGGTCATGGGTACAAAAAAGGATTATTATACTTATCCGATTGAGGATGCAGTTATAATGATGCGTGGTTTGTGATTATTTCCACACCCCTTCAATCTCTATCCCGCATTTTGAGCATCTTCCACCTTTAATCTTGTTTTCGATAATACTAAAACCAAAGCGCTTGATTAGAAGTTCTTTGCAATCTGGACAATACGTGTTTTCTCCGCCTTCTCCCGGCACATTGCCTTCATATACATATTTGAGGCCGACTTCAAACCCTATCTCCCTTGCCCTCCGTAATGTTTTCACAGGCGTTCTTGGCTTATCAGTTAATTTGTATGTTGGATAAAATTGGGTTACATGCCATGGTATAAAAGAATCAACTGATTTGATAAACTCTGCTATATTCCTTAAGTCGTCTTCAGAATCATTATAATCCGGGATTATTAATGTCGTTACTTCAACCCAGACCCCGAGTTCCTTCATAAGCCTTATCGTATCTTTGACAGGTTCAAGTTTTGCACCGCATATTTTCTTATAAAAATCATCGCCTCCCTTGAGGTCTATATTGTTTCCATCGAGATAAGGCGCAATAACCCTTGTTGCCTCAGGGCTTGTATATCCATTACTCACAAAGACATTTTTTATGCCCTTCTCATGTGCAAGCTTTGCACAGTCGTAGGCAAACTCAAGGAATATAGTTGGTTCAGTATAGGTATATGAAACACTCTCACAGCCATTCCTTTTTGCTGCCTCTACTATAGCCTCTGGTGTAACAGACTGACCAGGGATGTCTTCATGTTCCTTTGGATACTGGGATATCTCAAAATTCTGGCAGTGCTCGCATCGGAAATTGCAGCCTACAGTTGTGATTGAAAAAGAGGTCGATCCGGGCAGGAAGTGAAAAAGTGGCTTTTTCTCAATAGGGTCAATATTCATGGAGACAACCTTACCGTAAACGAGGCTGTATAAAGTGCCATTTATATTTTTACGTACACAACAGATCCCTCTTTTATCTTCCTTGATTAAGCAATGATGTGCACAGAGAAAGCACCTGACTTTCTTCTCATCGAGTTTTTCATAAAACATCGCCTCTTTCATGGTTACATTATAGCAGTTTAACTTCTTATTATCTTTGCTTTTCGATTTTATTAATTATTTCAACCTAAATTACGCAAGGGTATCATGAGAACCATTACCAATACCGTCATTGCGAGCGTAGCGAAGCAATCTCTAAGTGAGGGGATTGCTTCGTCGCTCCGCTCCTCGCAATGACAATTTTAGAG
>PEUB01000008.1:0-4680 GCA_002780895.1 Nitrospirae bacterium CG02_land_8_20_14_3_00_41_53 | reverse complement strand
CAATTGATACTACAAAAATTGATATAATAAGAACCGAGATTTGCGTTGCTGAAAGGATCTTAAAGGAGGGATTATATATATGTCTAAGGTATATTTTGCATCCGCAAGGGCGATGAAATGGAAATATGACGACAGCATGCCTGGTAAGCTTGAAAGGCTTCTTAAAGAGTTTAACCTGTCAAATTATTTTGAGCCGAAGGAATGGGTTGCTGTAAAGACACATTTCGGCTCTGAAGGTGCACATAGAATAGTACGGCCTATTTTTTTAAGAAAAGTTGTTGATGCATTGAAAAGTATCACCGCAAAACCTTTTGTAACGGATACCGTACGGATTAAAGGTCTTGATTATCTTGAGGTCGCAAACCAGAACGGAATAAACCATCTTTCAGTAGGAGCGCCTGTTATACTTGCAGACGGGTTATATGGCAACGACAGCATAATAGTAAAAGCAGGCGAAATAATCTCCGAGATTGCAGTAGCAAGCGTCATACATGATGTGCCTGGGATGGTCGTCTGTTCTCATGTAAAGGGTCATATACAGGCCGGCTATGCGGGTGCAATAAAAAATATCGCAATGGGGGGCGTGAGTTCAAAACACAGAGAATGCGGCTGGAAATGCGGCAGGGGCGCTATGCATACGGTAGGAGAGGGCAAATTGATCTGGCATAAGGAAAGATGTGAACTCTGTTACCAGTGTGAGGAGATATGTCCCCTTGAAACCATAAAATTTGAGAATGAACTTTTTGCTTACAAAGAAGAAGACTGCTGGAGATGCGGCAGATGCACAAGGGTCTGTCCCTCAGGTGCACTTTCGCTGCCCGGTGATGATGAGAGGTTTATGCGTTCCCTCGCAGAGTCTGCAATGACAGTCCTCAGCACATTTAAAAAAGGTAAGGTCATCTATATAAATTTTCTTACAGAGATACAGCCTGAATGTGATTGTATGCCTATGGCAGATGTGCCTGTCATACAGGATCAGGGGATTTTGATATCGGACGATATAGTTGCGATCGAACAGGCAAGTGTTGATATGCTCTTAAAAGCTCCCCCCCTACCCCAGTCGGCATCTGAGGAAAAAAACATCGTAAAAGGCGATGACATCTTTTCCAAGCTCAGTGAAAAGCCATACTTGATTCAGATAGAAGAGTCAGAAAGACTTGGATTGGGCAGGAGGGAATACGAACTTATAGAAATTTAAAGTAACTCAAAAGAAATACTGCTGTCCGTGGAAACTGGACAGCAGTATTAGGGGAGATAACGAGGCATTTGTTTTTAAAACCATTGCTAAAAAACTTTTGTCAAGAAAAATTTCAGGTTCTGTAGGCTGCGTTAACCCTGATATATTCTTCTGTCAGGTCACAGGTCAAGACCTTGGCAGAAGATCCTCCGATGTGCAGATCAATTATTATCTTAATGTCCTTTCCTCTCAATGCCTTGCCTGCCTCCTTATCTTTCCCCGTGCTTACGCCTTTATTGACAATTCTTACCTTTCCGAAATAAATATCTATTTTTTCTTCTTTAAGAGCAATACCCGAATATCCGAGGGCTGCCATGATGCGGCCCCAGTTCGCATCATTTCCATAAATAGCGGTTTTTACAAGATTTGAATTTGCCACTGTAAATGCAGCCTTTTCAGCATCCGCCTCACTCCTTGCACCCCTTACCTCTATCTCAATAAACTTAGATGCCCCTTCACCATCCTTAACAATTAATTTTGATAAATCCAAAGTAAGTTCATGCAGAGCCTTTTTAAATGCAGGGTATGCTCCTGATTTCTCTGTAATTTGCGGATTTCCGAGCATGCCGTTAGCCATTATTAGTGCAGCGTCATTGGTTGATCTGTCACCGTCAATGGTAATTCTGTTGAATGACTTCTTCACAGCATTAATTAGTGTTTTATCTAATGTCTTTTGATTTACTGCAATATCTGTCATTATAAAGCAAAGCATAGTCGCCATATCAGGGCATATCATGCCGGCACCTTTACAGATACCTACTATACAGCCTACTTTGTTACCCATCTTTACTTTCTTCTTTACAATCTTCGGGAATGTATCAGTCGTCATTATCGCTTCTGCAACATCTCCTATAGCAGACCTGCCAAGATTATCTGCCAGTTCAGAAATCCTTGGTCTTATCCGCTCTATAGGCATGGGTGTACCTATAACACCTGTTGAACAGACATAAACAAGAGAGGGTTTTATATTCAGGCTATCAGCAACAAGGCTTATCATATCAACCGCATCCTTCATGCCTTTTTTACCTGTGCATGCATTTGCATTCCCGCTGTTTATTAATATCGCCTGCCCTCTTCCTGACCTTATCTTTTTAATATCAAGTTTAACAGGTGCTGCCTTAACCTTATTTGTTGTGAATGTGCCTGCGATATTGGCCTCAACTTCAGAATATATGAGGGCAAGGTCTTTTCGACCCGGTTTCTTTATTGCAGCCTCTACAGTGGAAAATAAAAACCCTTTTGGAATCATATACACCCTCCCCTATATCCCCTCCCGTCAAGGGAGGGGGGAACACACCCCTGCACCCCTCTCAAGAAGGGATTTCCCCTCTCCCCTTGCGGGAGAGGGTGGGGGTGAGGGGGATTAAGTTATGGAAAAAGCGCAATCGTATCGAGCGCTGTCTTTTCATTAATGCCCATCATGATATTCATGTTTTGCACAGCCTGCCCTGAAGCGCCTTTTACAAGATTATCTATCGCAGTTACCACAATAAGGGTATTTGTCCGCTCGTTTAATTTCAGTCCTATTTCGCAGATATTTGTGCCGCGGATATTCTTTATATTCGGATATATACCGTATTCGAGAATCCTTACAAAAGGCTCTTTTTTGTAAGTTTCATTATAAATTTTAACTACTTCTCCAGCAGTTTTCTTTTTTCCCATGGGAGCGTATATTGTCGTTAATATACCCCTGTCAACCGGGAGGAGATGCGGCGTGAAATTTACTTTAATTTCTTTGCCGCATAATAGAGAAAGCTCCTGTTCGATTTCAGGCGTATGCCTGTGTGTACCGATTCCATATGCCTTGAATCCCTCGTTTACCTCACAATATGAGACCGCTAAATCAGCTTTTCTGCCTCCACCGCTCGTGCCGGACTTTGAATCAATAATGATAGAGGAAATATCAATCAGTTTATTTTTCAAAGCCGGTAACAGTCCAAGTATAGCGCCAGTGGGATAACATCCGGGATTGGCGATCAACCTGGCCTTCTTGATCTTACCTCTATAAATTTCAGGCAGTCCATAAACAGCTTTTTTAAGTGTGGATACAAACTTATGAGGTATCCCGTACCATCTTTTATATACCTTCGGGTCGGTAAGCCTGTAGTCTGCTGAAAGGTCAATGACCCTTTTATTATTGATGAATAAGAAATTCACTATGTCCTGAGATGTGCCGTGAGGGAGTGCAAGGAAAAAAATGTCGGCTTTATTAAGAAGCTTTTCCTTGTTTAGCGGTTCATAAATCAGAGCATTATATTTGTGAAGGTGTGGAAATATTTCGATAACCCTTTTACCAGCAGATTTTTCAGAGGTAACAGCAACTATCTTTATGTAGGGATGACCGGATAAAATGCGTAGGAGCTCGCCTCCAGTATATCCACTGCCGCCACATATGACAACAGGAATCATTTTTAATTTATCTCTTGGAGAACTGGAATCTTTTGCGTGCGCCCTTCTGGCCGTATTTCTTTCTTTCTTTTTCCCTCGGGTCTCTCGTGAGAAACCCTTCCTTCTTCAATCTTGGACGAAGGTCGTTATCCATGTTAACAATCGCCCTTGATATACCATGTCTCACTGCACCTGCCTGACCTGATAGGCCGCCTCCGGTAACCGTTGCTGTAATATTATATTTTCCGGTTATACCAGCAAGCTCGATCGGCTGACGTATTATCATCCTTAATGTTTCCCGCGGGAAGTAAATATCAGCAGGTTTTTTATTCACAACTATCTGGCCATTCCCGGGCGAGATAATCACCCTTGCTACAGATGTTTTTCTTCTGCCGGTCGCATTGTATTGAATTTCAGCCATTTATAACTCCTTTATTATTAGACTTTAGACTCGCCCGTTTGTTTATACGGACAATATCTCCGGTTTCTGTGCCTTATGGGGATGTTCAGTCCCTCTGTAGACCTTTAGCTTTTTTATCATTGCCCTGCCGAGCCTTCCCTTGGGAATCATGCCCCATACCGCATCAGTAAGAACCTTTTCCGGACACCTGCTAAGACGATCTCTCGCGGTCTCTGCCTTTATCCCCCCTGGATAACCTGAGTGGCTGTAGTAAATCTTATTATCAAGCTTCTTACCTGTAAGTTTTACTTTATCCGCATTCACAACGATAACAAAATCGCCTGTATCATAATTAGGAGTAAATATTGGCTTGTTTTTACCGCGCAGGTAATTAGCAATCTTGACCGCAAGCCTTCCAAGGACAGCATCCTTAGCATCAACAAGATACCACCTTCGTTCAACATCGCCCTTTTTGGCAAAAAGAGTACTCATCTCATCACCTTCCTTACAAATTATTAAGATAAATAGAATAATCGAATCGACAAAAGATTGTCAATAGGGCGTATTGAGCCGTGTAAAATGTAACCATATGGATAATCGTTGTGACATTTATAATGTAACCCTGAAAAGTTGTAAAAAAACAACGACAGGAGGA
>PEUB01000143.1 GCA_002780895.1 Nitrospirae bacterium CG02_land_8_20_14_3_00_41_53 | reverse complement strand
GTTGGGTGATATTTTATATCACTCCAATCCCTTTAACCAGAAGGGGTTCTTGATTTTTTTATATTTCTAAATCTGTTTTGGGGCCTTGTCTTCCACACCCAAAACACTTAAACTTTAGATTATTTGCATCACCATAAAGTCCAAAGGATTTAGTCTTCTTATCATTGTGGAAGGGACAGAGAATATTCTTTTTTGCGGATATGTCAGGAAGGTAATACCTGTAAATCTCAAATGCCCTCGCCTTTATGTTTTTTATCATTCTCATGCGAATTAAAACCCCCCTCAGATGCCCAAATTTGATAAAACAAGGGCAAATCTGTAATCAATCCCACGCCCTTTTGATTTTCTCTTGATACAATAAAGTCTTGTAAATCTAAGTTTTTCACCATACTTATACGAATATCCACAGTGCTTGCACTTAACACCGTAAAAGAGGTCAGTTATCATCTCTGCCCCCTCATCGTCAACATCTGCCCTCTTAGAATTTTTAGACGGGTGACGAAGTCCCCCACCGGGACAGGCGAATTTGAATTGTAAGCCTCGAGTAATTTATACAATGTATCGTTTGCAGGGAATACGAAGACCACCTTCCCCTTAATAAGCTCAAGACTTGCGTGTAATCCATTTAGTTCAAGGAAAGAGCTGAGGTTGATGTCTATTGTTGAAAAGCGTCTCTCTTTTGCCATAGCCGCTCCTTTTACTGTTTTCATCGGGGTACACCCCTTTCTGCACTGAGATTAACAGAGAAAAATGGACTATTAAAAGTGGGAGTGTGTAAAAATAAATGGAATTTTGTTGGAGCTTATTTCAAGTGTAGATAAGTCTTCTAACAGTCTCGAATGACACATTCAATTGTCGAGCAATAAAACCCTTGAGCAGTATGTGGCAAGGCGTATTGCGAGGTATGTTTACGCGAGAGGTTGATACCTCTTTCATTAGCTTCCGAAGCTTCCGATATAATCTTTTCAACTTAACCCTGTCGATTCCGTTTAATTTCTTCTTGCGTCCTCGTGTTTCCAGTCGCATCTGCAAATGGGGGAATTCTTTAAAAGTTTCTTCAACCAGCTTGTTAATTTCATATAAAAATTTTCGCTGTTCAGGCGGTATATCTATTTTCTTTTTCCTTCCTTGCTTTTTATGTATAGGCGGGAATTTTTTAAGAGCATTTTTTGCAATTTGTGCTATTTTCTGTATATCTCTTTCCTGCTTTAATCGCTCTTTGCTCTTTATATATGAGATCCCTTTTCTCTTAAAACTGACATAAGGGTATAACTTTTTCTTTTCCATTTCCGCTCTTCCCAGGTACGACTCTCCTTAAGTCTTAGAGGAAAGGCTTAGGAGTTAGCCTTTCCTGGAGCTACCCTATCTCCTGACTACTTATACAACTTCAAAAACTCTTCAACTGTCAACCCTGCCTTTGCTATCTGGTCCCTTAATAAGCCTTGCTTAATTGGCTTCCCCTTATGTACAGGAATAGAGAGGATATTCATATTTCCCTCTTTCGTAAGCTTAACATGGCTGCCTCTCTGTCCCTTTATCTTCCATCCAGCCCTTTCAAATGCCTTAATAACCCTATCAGGCTTCAGGTTATGCAGGCTGCTCATGAAACCTTTCTAACCTTCTTTTCTTCTTCCAATACCTCAAGATGACCCTTGATAGCATCTTTTATCATCTCAAGGGCTTCTTCTATCGTATCACCCTGAGAAGCACATCCAGGCAGTGTTGGACACTCTATCCAGTAACCGCCATCCTCCGTATCAGGATAAAGGATTACGGGGTATTCTTTACCCTTTACGATAACCTTATACTTCTTCTCTTTCTGTAAGGTTAAGACTTCCCCTTTAAGCTCCTCTATGATTTTGCCCAGGGCAATTGAAAAGACAAGCTGACCGTTCCTTAAAGTATCAATAATTATTTTCTTGTCTTTAGTCAACACAAAGATTGTTTCACCGTCTGTTAAAAACCTAAGTTCAGCAAGGGGTTTTTCTATCTCCGACATATTCTTCTTAAGGTAATTTATAGCCTTCCTTATCTTCTGAAGGCTAACACCTTTATCCATTAGCGTCTTGGCAACCTTAAGTTGAATAAGGTCATTAAAAGAGTAAAGCCTCACAGAACCATAGCCTGAAGCCTCACTTATAGAAGGTTTTATAAAATGAGTCCTGTCCCAGTAATCAATCTGCCTTATACTTAATCCCATGAATCTGGATACAGCCTTAGTATTAAAGTTCATCTTGCCCTCCTCAGAGAAGTATTTAAAAATACATTGATGTAATCAATATACAAAAATTAGAAAAAGGATGTCAAGAAGAGAGGAAAATTATTCTTACTACAGGTTTGTTATATTGGAGCTATTGTATTTTACGAATACATTTATTTATAAATCAGATTAAACAACAGATCAGCCTTCTCAGGGTCAAGGTCTTTCAGTATCTTATATTCTTCAAGGGCAGAGCCCTTGTCATTTAAAAGTAAGTAGGAAAGACCTCGACCTTAAGATGAGCATCTGCATCATCAGGCTTAATCCTTATCGCCTGCTTGTATGCCTCTACTGCCTCTCTATACATCCCTAAATTGTAATAGGCAAAACCAAGCCCAAAGTAAGAAACTATACTATCTGGGTTTTTCCTTCATTCAGCCTTAGCCTTTTCAAGTTCATCTACAGGCTCAGGACTCGGAGCTGGTGCAGGGGCTTCAGGAGCAGGAGCAGGTTCTAATGCTGGCTTTATTTTCTTTTTAGGTTTCTTAGATTCATTTAAAAGATTTGCAACATACTTGACGGGAATTGCGAAATTGAGATTTTGTCCTCCTTCAATGAGGAAGGTTGCAATACCTATAGCCTCACCTTTCAAATTAAATACAGGGCTTCCACTGCTTCCCATTGAGACAGGGGCGGTTATCTGAATGGAGTCCACGCTTCCCTCGAACATTACTTATAATCCCATCTGAAACTGTAGTTTCCAATCCCATAGGACTGCCTATAACAACAATGCTCTCGCCTTGTTTAGGTTTATAACCTGTAACAATTTTTACTGTTGGGAGTTCTTTACCTTCAACCTTAAACAAAGCGACATCATTGTCTTCATCGTAGTTAATAAGTTCTTCTATAGGGAAATAAGCCCCGTTTTCCATCCTGATAAAGAGTGTACTCTCTAGTGCCTCAAGCCATTTTTCAATCACATGATAGTTGGTTGCAATAACCCCATTTTTATCAATGATAAAACCTGTTCCTGTGGTAATCTGATTTCCTTCTTTATCATTGATATAAATGGTTATAACTGCCTTCTTCTGATTGACAACGATATCAGGGACTTTGGCATGGGCTATTGAAACGATAAGAAAAAGGCTAAGAATAGATAAAGTTTTT
The DNA here is from genome assembly GCA_002780895.1 of Nitrospirae bacterium CG02_land_8_20_14_3_00_41_53. GTDB lineage: Bacteria > Nitrospirota > Thermodesulfovibrionia > Thermodesulfovibrionales > SM23-35 > 0-14-3-00-41-53. Next base: position 12,001 of record PEUB01000143.1, on the reverse strand, counting down.
GGTAAGATTTTTAGAAATTGAATGGTTCTATTTTTTAACATTTTATTTTCCCTTTGCCTTTCCCATTGGGTCTATCCAAAAATATCAGTATGGCTGCCAGTTCTCTCAAAGATGATGGTCTTTTGTTTTCTGTCCACCTTATAGACCAGCAACCAGTCTGGCTCTATATGGCATTCTCTGCGGTCTTTGAAATTACCCAATAAGGCATGGTCTCGGTGTTTAGGTTGTAACCCCTCTTCGTTAATCAATTTCTGCATAATTGCATGTAGTCTATTTAAGTTTTTACCCCGCTTTGATATTTTCTTGTAGTCCTTCTCAAATTGGTTAGTGGTCTTGAATTTCAGCATCTACACTGCCATTTTCTTAATAAACTCATCCACGCTCTTATACTCGTTTAGCTCCTTGCCTTTATCAGTCTTTTTGAAGGTTCTCAATGTAGTCTTATTGGGTATCCTTACCTCAAAAGGCAATCCTTTATGTAACCTCACCTGATTAAGAAATAGATTGACAGCATCAGACATTGTTAGCCCTAACCTCTTTAAAATATCCTCTGCACCGGTTTTTACATCCTCATTGGTTCTTGCCCTTATCATTGCTGTCTTTGCCATAGATATAACCTCCCTTCTTAAATTGTTACTTATATTGTAGCACAATTGAAATACAAGTAACATTCCAGAGTCCAAGTTAAAGGGTAATCCCCTCTCCCTTAAAAACTGTAACCGTTTTGTAACCATTTGCCCATAATTAAAGCCAATTTTAGCCAACTCCTGCCAATATTAAGAAAAAGAGAAAGCCCTTGATAATAAAGAATAAATCCTTAAAATCAAGGGCTTATTAAAATCAGACTAAATGGCTATTTTCACTTCAAGATGGGCACTCGTAGAAGGTTACTGGAAGTTAGGGAAAAGGATAATAGCCGAAAACGATAATTTCGAAAGGTATAAGATTTATGGGAAAAAGATTGTGCAAGGCGTTGCAGAATCTTTGAGGGTGTCAGAAAGAACATTATGGTATGCTATCAGGTTTGCTGAGACATACCCAGATATTCAGAAACTTCCTGAAGGCAAAAATATTACATGGAATAAATTAATAACCAAGTATTTGCCAGCACAAAAAGAAAACAAATTAGAAATACCCTTACCAGAAGGCAGCTATGAGGTTATTGTGATTGATCCACCCTGGCCTTATGGAACCGAATACGATAAAGATGCAAGGCGGGTTGCTTCTCCTTATCCCGAATTATCTCTCGAAGAACTTGCCAGAATGAAACTACCTTCTGCTGATAATTGCGTCTTGTGGTTGTGGACTACTCACAAGTTTATATGGGATGCCAAACGTTTAATGGATTTGTGGGGATTTGAATATAAACTTATATTAGTGTGGAATAAAGGAAAAATGGGGATGGGAAGGTGGTTAAGATGTCAGACTGAATTTGCTTTATTAGGTATTAAAGGTCAACCTAAATGGAATCTAACTAATGAAAGAGATATCATTACAAGTGCCCGGCAAGAACATTCTACAAAACCTGATGCATTCTATGAAATGGTAAAAAAATTATGCCCGGCGAAAAGCAGAATTGATATTTTTGCAAGGAAGAAACGGCAAGGATGTGATTCATATGGAAACGAAATATGAAAAAGGTTTAGAAGGTGAGAAGTATGTTGCTTCAAATATTTCTAAATTAGGCTACAGCAATTGCCATATTTTTATTTCAATGATATTGTCTAACTCATCAAAAAAGGCCTGGAATAACCTTGCCTGAAATTGTATAGTTTTTGTATAGTAAATATACGGAAAACACCTTAACTTGTGAAAATGAGGGAAACCCTACTTTCTGTAACGCCTTGAATAGTAAGCATAAAGAAGAAAGGGGAAACATACAGAAAAGGTATATTTCCCCTTGAATCACCTTCACACGGAAGAGGTCGCTGGTTCGAAACCAGCATCGCCTACCATTTATCCTCCTGAGCAACCTCTATCCTGTTGTGCCCCTTAGCCTTTGCTTCATATAGTGCAAGGTCAGATGTTTGATGAAAAAGATATATACTCTCGGAACCAATAAAAGAAGTGAAGAGGATTTCGTAGAAATTCTCCTTGCTTATAATATTCAATCATTAATTGATGTCAGAAGTTATCCGAGGAGCAAAATCCCGATATTCGGAAAGGAGAATCTTAAACTTCTCTTAACCCTTGAAGGGATAGAGTATCATTTTCTTGGAGCAGAACTTGGCGGATTCAGAAAAGGTGGATACATCGCTTATACCATTACAGATGATTTCAGAAAAGGGATTGATTTGCTTAAATCCGTTGCACTTACTAAAACCTCAGTCATTGTATGTGCGGAACGATTTCCCTGGAAGTGCCACCGGAAATGGATTGCAAGGGAGCTGCATAAAAGGGGATGGGAGATAGAACATATCATAGACAAAGGGAAGGTGTGGATACCAAAATAGAGGCTGGCGGAGAGGCAGGGATTCGAACCCTGGGTGGAGTTGTCCCCACAACGGTTTTCGAGACCGCCCCGTTCAACCACTCCGGCACCTCTCCATAAAAATAGTAAATAGTAGTTTAAAACAAAACAATACTATTTATGAATGCAGGCATAGCTAAAATTATCTCCGCTTTTGAAAAAATCTTTTTAATATCTCTGCACATTCATCCTCAAGGATACCTGATACAACCTCTACCTGATGGTTAAGTCTTTTGTCTGAAAGCAGTTTGTAGAGACTATCAACTGCTCCGCCTTTTTCATCCCTGCACCCGTAAACAAGCCTGCCGAGTCTCGCATTCACCATTGCACCTGCACACATAATGCATGGTTCTTTAGTCACATAAAGTATTGCGTCTAATAACCTCCAGCTGCTATTCTTATTTGTACCAGATCTGAGCGCGAGGATTTCAGCATGGCCTGTCGGGTCTTTTGAAGCCTCCCTGCAGTTATGTGTCTTCACAATAATATTGCCGTCTTTTACAAGGACTGCGCCTACAGGAATTTCCCCTTCGATAAAAGCAAGTTTAGCCTCTTCGAGTGCCAGTCTCATAAAATAGATATCGTTCTCCACATCTGTCATTGTTATTATTCTATCGGAAGGCTGTAAAAAAATCATGATAGGGGAAAATAAAAGCTGGCGTTAGCTCTATAAAAGTCGCTAAAATAAATCGCAAATGACCAAGAATGATTTAAACTTTTTCAAAAAATGGTTCTCAGATTACTGTAAATCTTTCTATTCATCCAATATTGAGGATCAGAAGAATATCTGTCTTAAGGAACAGCATACCTTCAATGTATGTAAGAACATAATTGAGATAGCTAAGGAATTATCACTACCCAACGATCAGATAATCCTATCTGAGGCAGTGGCCATTTTCCATGATATCGGAAGGTTTCCGCAGTACGCAAAATACAAAACATTCAGGGATAATATCTCTGTCAATCATGGGCTTCTTGGAACGCAGACACTACTCGGAAAAAAGATTCTTCAGAATCTCCCTGATAATGAACAGGAATTAATTATTCGCGCGGTAAAATTTCACAATGCCTTTTCTATCCCGAAAACAGAAAAAAAGGATATTGTTTTTTTCATCAAATTAATAAGAGATGCGGATAAGCTGGATATATGGCGTGTATTTATAGAATATTATGAAAGTCCTGATGAAAACAGGGCATCCGCAGTAGGTCTCGGATTGCCGGATATCCCTGAATATTCAGATGATGTAATATCATGCCTTTATAAGAAGCACACCATACCTCTTGCAAAAATAACGACATTGAATGATTTTAAACTCTTGCAGCTGTCATGGATATATGATCTGAATTTCAAACCCTCCTTTAGATTACTCTTAGAAAGAGATTACATAGACAGGATTATTGCAAAGTTGCCGCAAACAGAGGAGATTCAAAAGGCATCATTTTTCTTAAAAGAATCTCTGCGTCAGAGATTAAAAAATAGGTAAGATTAATAAGGTAACGCGCCCAGGAGGATTTGAACCCCCGACCTGCGGATTCGTAGTCCGACGCTCTATCCATCTGAGCTATGGGCGCATTGGTTTACAGTTATGATACCACAGCAGTTGGCACAAATGCAGTGTGCCATCATAATCTCTTTGTTCAATTGGCAAGCCCTATTATCTCTAACGGCTCTATAAATGCCGCCTCCCCCTTATACTTCTGAATTAAGAAATCTCCTCCCACTTTTCTCTGATCCACTTTAGAATACTGTCATAAGATGGCGGCGTTACTAAGAACACCTCTATATCCGTTGGAAACTGTAACCTTACCCTGTCTTCATCCCTTATAATAAAAAGGCCTGTTTCCCCTTCGGAGAGGTTATTTTCTATCACTTTCAGGATGTGCTGAAGTCTTTTATCCAAAAGCTCAGTGTAAAACTCAAGGACCTTAGCAAAAACCTCTTTTGTCCTCACCACTCTCAGACAATTTCCCCAATCCATAAAAGGACCGAAGATTTCTTCACTTTCAACCGGTAAAAGAACAGCTTCTTCTTCAATCTTTTTCTTAATGATCTGGAGGGCCCGTTCATTAATCTTAGCTAATATATTGAGGGCTTCTTCACCTTGGACATAGATGTTTTCACAGAATATCTTTCTCACCTTCCCTATCGCTTCAAGTTTTTCTAATTGTTGGGTCACCTCATCCCAGTATTTATTAAATAGTTCTTTATATTCATCAGGTGCATCCTCAAGAGGATAAACATTTGGCACACAATAAAGCTTCCTCTTTCCAGCAAAGCTTTCCGCCGTTGGCTTTTCAATCTGCCCTAACTCAACCATATGAACCTCTCCTTTGTCATTACTTAATTATTTTATCTTACTAATAAGGTCATAAGTATGAAGACATTGATTATAAAATCCCTCCTAACCTCCCTTTGCCAAAGGGAGGGAAATTACCCCTCTTTGGCAAAGAGGGGCGAGGGGAGATTTTTCAATAATGTCGTCTTACTAATAACCGCCTTAGTACCCTGAGATTTGCAGTCATGTGTATCAAAATAAATTCCTGTCGCTTTGACAGGGTTTTTCAGTATGTCTGTCCTGTCTTTTTTTTTGCAACGTTTAGGTTAAGGCTGAAAGTTCACGAGATTCAAGGACAGCATTGGCTTACCTTACCCTCTTAATAACCCGATATATGCGTTGGAAATTGGATAACTTAAAAAGGTGTTTTTTATCCCTTCTTCACACCTTCTTTCAGTATAATGCCATATTTTGGATGCTCAAAAGGATGTATTGAAGGCACTTTTGCAAACAACCATCCCCATTGTCTTCCAGGGGCAGGGAATATCTGTTTACCGTCTTCAAAAACCCTTATTGACAGCGCAGGGTTATTAGGCTGATTTGATACCGAGGTCAGGGTAAGGCCCTCCATCTTAAAGTCAGGGAGAAACTCTCCAACAGATATCTTAAGATTGGAATTAGGAACTGAAAAATCACTGTTTAATTTCACTGTGTATTCCTGCCTTTTCTTTGCAATCTTATCTTCAAAAATTATCTTTGCTGCCCTCCATCTGCCCTTAACAGAATCAGGTATTATTATTTGTGATTTACCCTTTGGCATCATCATACCAGGTCCTGGAACTTGCTGCTGTCCCTCTGGAGATACCGGACCTTGCATCATAGGACCTGACGGCATTTGTCCTGGTACCATAGGTCCAGGCGTTTGTGGAATAGGCGGTTGAGCTTCTTTTTTCTTACAAGCACTTACTGAAACAGCCAATATAAGACACAACGTTACTGCTAAAACCTTTTTCTTCATACAATCCTCCTTGTGATGATAAATTTTAATGAACAACCCTGCGGCAGAGACCGCCGAGTATCAAGTTCATACTGTTTACTGGCGGAGAGGCAGGGATTCGAACCCTGGGTGAGGTTTTACCCCCACAACCGCTTAGCAGGCGGCTGCCTTAGACCAGCTCGGCCACCTCTCCTCAAGCAATATTATACTAACAACTTAAATTGAACTTTGTAAACCTAACTGTTAGTATTAACATTATGGCAGGTAGATGTGCTGAAAAAGCTTTACCAGCGATACCCTAAAGTATTGGCTAACCACATTTATAGCCTTATAAAACCACACTTGTTATTCCTAAAAACGTAACAAGCCAATATAATAAATTCATCGCTTTGTAAAGCTTTTGAGGCATGCTACCTGCCATTTCATGCAACACTTCAGCCTATATCCCGATGCACGATGCTCAGATCTATCGGATGTTTTTTGAGATAGCCCTGCAGTTTTTCTACGATAGCTGGAGAACGGTGATTCCCGCCTGTACAACCAATACCAATTGTCAGATAGGACCTGCCCTCCTTAATGTATAGTGGGATAAGAAAGTCTATCAACTCTTTCATTTTATGCAGAAATGCCTTTGTTACTTGCTTTTTAAGAACATAATCAGAAACCCTTTTATCAGTCCCTTTCAGCGCCTTTAATTCCGGGACAAAATTTGGATTGGGCAGAAACCTCACATCGAAAAGGAGGTCAATGTTCTGGGGCGCACCGAATTTAAAGCCAAAAGAAATAAGGACGACTGTCATCAGCTTTTTACCTTTTTGTCCCCTGTAAAGAGATGTCACAAATTGTCTTAGTTGATGTGGTGTGTAAGAAGATGTATCAACTATTCGGTCTGCTTCCTCTTTCAGAAGAGAAAGCCGTTCCTTTTCTATCTGGATAGCGTCTTCAATATTCCCGCCGAGCGGATGAGGTCTGCGGGTCTCTTTAAAACGTCTCAAAAGTATATCTTTTTCTGCCTCAAGAAAAAGGATTTCTGTCCTGTATTTATTCCTGAGGGTTTTTAGTACATTACCGATTTCAGATAAAAATCCTTTTTCTCTTATGTCAATGCCTATCCCTATTTTTTTTAGCTCTCTGTCTTTAGAGACAATTGAAACAAATAAATCGATAAGCGCGACAGGAAGATTATCTACACAAAAAAAGCCAGAATCTTCAAGGGCTCTTAGTGCAATAGTCTTACCAGAGCCGGAAAGACCGGTTATTATGACTATGGTTGGTTTCAATTTAATGATGCACGATGCAGGATTCATGATTTATGATTTTAAGTAATCCCCCCTTACCCCCCTTTAGTAAAGGGGGGTAAGGGGGGTAAGGGGGGATTTGTCTTGCATCTTGTATCCTGCCTTATCATTTCACCGGCTCTATAAGGCCGAAATTACCATCTCTCCTGCGATATATAACGTTTATATCTCCGCTATTGTCATTTGTAAAAACAAAGAAGTTTTTGTCGAGAAGGTCCATCTGCATAGCAGCCTCATCCGGGTTCATTGGTTTAAGCTCGAACCGTTTATTTTTTATAATCCTGTCCACCTCTGCAGTAGTTGCAGCCTCTGTCTCTGTAGTGCCAGCCTTTCCTTCAGATTTTCTATGTGAAACAAGTTTCTCTTTGTATTTTTTTATCTGTCTTTCGAGTTTTTCTACTACCTCATCGATTGACGAATACACCTCACCTGTAATTCCTTCTGCCTGTATAAGCACCCCGTTGGCCTTGAGAAGGACTTCTACTTTATGTCTGTATTTTTCTACGCTGAGAGTAACAATAGCCTCTGAAATATTCGAGATATAACGATCAAACCTTTTAATCTTTTTCTCTGCATAGTCTCTTAGAGCAGGTGTAATTTCAAGATGCCTTCCAGTCACGATAATATTCATAAGCCCTCCTTTTAGTTAGCCGAATTTCCTTCTCTGTGTTTGAGATGGGATTCCCAGTTTTCCCCTATATTTTGTTACTGTCCTCCTGGCAATTATGATGCCGCTGCTCTTTAACATCTCCACTATATGATGGTCACTAAGAGGCTTTTGGGAATCCTCTTCTATCACAATCTTCTTTATAATATCCTTTACAGATGTAGACGAAACACTTCCTATGCCACTTTGTAGTGCGCTGCTGAATAGGAACCTGAAACAAAAGGTCCCATGTTCGCACGACAGATATTTACTCGATGTAACCCTGCTTATTGTGCTCTCATGCATATTTAATACTGATGCAACATCCCTCAGGGTTAAAGGTTTGAGATATTTTATGCCCTTATCAAAAAACTCTTTTTGAAGACTCAGGAGACTCTCTGTTACTCTATATATAGTTCTGTCCCTCTGATCAAGACTTTTTAGAAGTCCAACAGCAGAGCGCAGCTTCTCAATAAGAAATTGCTTATCTTCTTTAGGAAAGGCATTATGCTGCTGCATAAGTTTTTTATAAAAACTACTGACCCTCAATCTCGGCAGACCCTCATCATTTAAGACGATCTGATACCCGCCTGCTATTTTAGTCAGGAATACATCAGGGACAACATAGTTCGTAGTGTCGTTTGAGAAATTTCTGCCTGGTTTGGGTTCAAGCCCTTCAATAATCTTTACAGCGTTCATAATATCTTTCAGGGGCAGGTTGTATTGCTGAGCAATCCGGGGATATTTTTTCTTTTCAAGTTCATCCATGTTGTTGATAATAATCTTTTCTACAAGGGTGCCACTGAGTCTCAGCGCATTGAGCTGTAAGAGTAGACATTCTGTGATGTTTCTTGCACCCACCCCTATGGGGTCAAAACCCTGTATCAAACTGAGTGCCTTCTCAGCTGTTTCCCTCTGAGTCTTTGCTGCCTCTATTATCTCCTCGATAGATGCCCTCAGATATCCGTTCTCATCTATATTGCCTATTATGACCTCCCCTACCTTTCTTATACTTTCTGGCTCATTTGAGAACCTTAGCTGCCATAAGAGATGGTCGTAAATGTCTGGTCCTCTGGTAAGAAACTGCTCAAATGATGGGGGAGATACAATCCCGGGATTGAAATACCCCAGGTCTTTTCCATCATACCCCCTTTCTTCAAAGTATTCATCTACCGTGAAATTCATAAGCTTTTCAAGCGGAACCTCTGCATCCTCTTGTGCTTCTTGAATTTCTACAGACTCTTTCTCCTCTTGTGTAAGCTCCTCTACGGGTATTTCCTCAACAGACTCTTCAAGAAATGGATTTTCTATAAGTTCCTGACTGAGAAACTCGGAAAGTTCAAGATGTGGCAATTGCAGCAGTTTTATTGCCTGCTGGAGTTGAGGTGTAAGTATTAACTTCTGTGATAGCCTGAGCTCAAGCCTGTTTCCAAGAGCCATTAAAGTGTAAACTCCTCTCCGAGAAAAGCCTCTCTGACCTTTGGGTCTGCTACAATTTCATCAGGTCTGCCCTCTTCAAGTATCTCACCGCTGCTGATAATATATGCCCTGTCTGTTATAGAAAGTGTATCTCTCACATTATGGTCTGTTATCACTATCCCGAGGCCTCTGCTTTTAAGATAATTAAGCATCTTTTTGAGTTCTATTATTGCAATGGGGTCTATGCCCGCAAATGGTTCATCAAATAATATAAACCTTGGTTTTATAGCAATAGCCCTTGCTATTTCGGTCTTCCTCCTTTCGCCCCCGGAGAGCTTATAGCCATCCTTTTTCGTAAGTTCTATAAGATTAAACTCCTTTAATAAACGGTCTACTTCAACATCAATCTCATCCTTACGGAGCCCCTTTATCTCGAGTACAGCCCTTAGATTATCTTCAACTGTGAGTTTCCTGAATATAGATGGTTCCTGGGGCAAATAGCTTATCCCCATCATGGCCCTTCGGTACATTGGAAGCCGGGTTATGTCTTCATTATCGAGAAAGATTTTTCCCTGATCAGGCTTTATAAGCCCTACAACCATGTAGAAGGTTGTTGTCTTACCTGCGCCGTTAGGACCAAGGAGGCCTACAATCTCACCTGTGTTAACTGAAAGGTTCAGATCCTTAACAACATGCCTTTTGCCATAATTTTTTGAAAGTCCTCTTGTCTCAAGGATGTGCATCGTTAACTCCGTTTGCTCTGAAAATCCCCCCTTCCCCCCTTTAGTAAAGGGGGGTGAGGGGGAATTTTCAGAGCCTTTTGTACCGGTATACGGCATGATCGTTTCATTGTTGTACTTTCTTCTCTTTCAGGAAGACCTTGCTGTCTTCAACAAGGAAATGGTCTTCATTCAAAAGGTATGTCATCTTCTTACCCGTAACAACATTCTCGCCATCTATAGCCCGCGGTTCACCTGTAAAGATAACTTTTTCTCCATCAGCATAATAAGTGGCTTCCTTAGAAGTAATAATCCTGTTTTCTTTAATTAATTTAACCTCTCCTACTGCCTCAATCTTCGTAACATCTCCGGTATCTTTATTATAGTATACGAGCATCTTATCCGCATAAATAGTAATATCTGTTGTCCTTGCAACAACAGAATTTTCAAAAAGGGCGGTATGGGCTTTATTATCTACAGTTAGTATCTTAGAAGTTATAATTATCGGGCCTTTTATCTTTTTTGCTTCTTCTGCAGAAAAAACATTTATAGATAGTAAGAAAAAGATAACCAGGGATCCGCTGAGACGGAAAAGATTACTTATGAAAAGTTGCCTTGACATCATTTAATATACTCACCTTTTGTCCTGCATCTGCCTTCATACCTTTGCCCTCGACTTCGAACCTTTTACTTTCAAACTTTATCCTGCCATCTGTCTTAATCTTTCCAGAAGAAGCCTCATAATCAATTGAGTCTGCTGTTATTGTGTAATCCTTTGCCTCAGCCCGTACAATACCATCAGTAGTAAAGCCCTGCTCTGAAAGATTATATACGCCTTTATCAGCATAAAGTACAAGGCCATTTTTCTGCATCACCATGTTAATATCACTTAGCTCAGCCTTATTTTCACCTTCCATGAAATCTGCCTTTTTAGCACTCAGCGTCCAGATAGTAATACCATTCTTCTTATGTAATATCTTGAGACCCTCAATAAAAGAGTTCCCTTTTATCTTCAAGTCTCCACTGATTTCACTGCCGTTTCTCAGAACCACGAAAAGCACGCATAAAAGGGAAAGGGAAAGACCGATTAATAAAACCTTTCTCATAAAAAATTTTATCACACGGAGAGAACTATGTAAATACATATTGCAACAAGCGTGAGAAAAGATTTTGTTGCAAAAACCCTTTTAACTGTAGATAATGTCAAAATGATTACATTCGATGATTTTAAGAAGTTAGATATCCGAGTTGGAAAGATCTTATCTGCTGAGAAAGTAAGTGGAACAGATAAGTTAATGAAATTAGAAGTTGATTTCGGCTTAGAAAAAAGACAGCTTGTTGCAGGAATTGCTGAATTTTTTGAACCTGATAATTTAATTGGGAAGGAAATCCCCGTTCTTTTAAATTTAGAACCAAGAAGTTTTAAAGGAATTGAGAGTCAGGGAATGATTCTCGCAATAGATGTTGATGGGAAACCGGTCCTTTTGCATCCTGAAAGGGAAGTCCCATCAGGAAGTGTAATTAGATAATTGTAATTACTAAGGAATTCATAAGTAAGACCACATTACCATAAAATCTCCCCTATCCCCTCTTTACCAAAGAGGGGTAGTTATCTCCCCCTTTAGCAAAGGGGGATGAAGGGGGATTTTATGAATATATTTCCCTCGATTACCATTTTTGGGTGAAGAACTTTAAGGATTCTTCTTCTGAGTATGACACGTAAAGCAACCTCCTGATCCGCCGCCGCCAGCAATCATCGTGCTGTAGTCCCACTTAAGTATATCTGCGTATGGGGTAGCATGAGCCGCATGGCAGGAGAGGCACATGACAACGTCCGTCCCAGGTTGAACAGTAGAACTAATAGAATCAAAGACAGTCTGCCTGGCAACAGGTGCCTCTATACTGTAAGTTGTATATGCTGTATATTCACCGCTTGCTGGCAAGACTATATCGGTTGGATGCCTTGTGAATGGTGAGGAGGTCCCACCTATCTCAGTTACATCATGAAATTGTCCATGGCATGTAGCGCAAAACCCGCTTATTGTATGATTAGGAGGCTGTGCAGTACCTGTAGGATGACAGTTATTGGAACAAGAAGCTGCGTCCGGGGTAATTGCACCAAAATACTCATTATGATTAGTAGCATTATAATTCTGCCATTTATAAGTACCTGTAT
>PEUB01000133.1 GCA_002780895.1 Nitrospirae bacterium CG02_land_8_20_14_3_00_41_53 | reverse complement strand
CTACTGCTTTGCCTTTTTGCAAAATATTAATCCTACTGGTCTGTGTCTTTGCTATAAATAACGACCCATGTTGATTGTCTTTTGCCTGTTTTGTTGTGCCTTGTGACCTTGTTTAATCTTGTTTAATTTTGTAAGGCAATATACGTGCCGAACAGTATTGGGACTGAGATGGATTTGATGCATCCTTTGGCTTCAAAAATATCCCCAAAGGGGCATTTAATAATGACTGTATGGCGATTATAAAGGCGGCTGAGCCGGTGCTTACCGGTATCTTATCAAAAAAGCTTCTTGATATGAAAACAACAGTGCTGTCTATTGAAGTGAGGACAAATATGCTGATGATGCCTAAAAGTGGTGTCCATATAAAAAACCTGCTGTAAACGAAAGATGAAAGATAACCTACAAGACCTTTACTAAGGAGATTAGGGCCGAGGAATGTACCTGAAAGACTGTCTTCAACTATTCCAATCAGAGAGCCGAAAAACATCCCTTTAACCTCTCTTTTCCTTATGCCTGCATAGCAGGCTAAAACAACCGTAAGGTTTGGGGTAACATCGAATAATGATACGCTTCCCTGTATGATAAATGTTAAAAAGGTTATGGCTGCCCATAGGAGATATATCATCCTTTTTTTATTATTGCCACCACCTCAATCTTTGCATTATCCTCAAATGGAAGGACTTCTATGTCTTGAAAAACCCCGGTGCCTTTTTTATTAACGTTTGATACATATCCGACAGGTATCCCCTGTGGGAATAGTGAATCAAGTCCGGATGTTATTACAATATTGCCTTTCTCCACCTTTTCTTCATAAGGAATATATTTCAACTGGCATTTTCTGAAGCCCGTACCTGAGATTACGCCCTCTGTTCTGCTTTCCTGAAGCCTGGCTGCTGCTGAAAAATTTATATCGGTAAGAAGAAGCAGGAATGAGTAAGAATCAGATACACCTGAAATTTTTCCTATAATGCCTCTATATGTTATAGCTATCATGTCTTTAGTGATACCGTCTAAAAGGCCTTTGTCGAGGACAAATGTATTTGACCACTGGTCTGTACTCCTTGCAATAACACGTGCTGCGGTAACATATCTATGCTCTTTTTCCTTGAGTGCAAGGAGTTCCTTGAGTCTTTTATTTTCAAGAAGGGTTTCCCGATACTCCTGTTGTTCTTTAAGCATCTTTGTAAGCTCTGCTTTTAATCTTATGTTTTCTTCTTCCCTGAGAAACATTCTTTTGAAAGGGGCTGTAATATAGTCCTTTACAGAACTTTTTATATCGTGGAATCTGTTAAGTGTATTATTCAGGGATTTAAGCGGCAGTAAGTGTTCCCTGTTACTCTGGTAAGTCATCAAACCCAGGGATATAATGATAAAGAGAAAAAGCAAGAGCCTCTTCTTAGGCATTACAAATTAATAGCTACTCTTCTAAGCAGGTCAATCTCATCAAGCATTTTACCAACACCCCGGACAACCGCTGTAAGGGGATCCTCTGCTACTACAACCGGAAGTCCTGTCTCTTCTCTTATAAGTATATCAAGACCCCTGAGAAGGGCGCCACCGCCAGCCATGATTATACCTTTATCCACAATATCTGCTGCAAGTTCGGGAGGTGTATTCTCAAGAACTACCTTAATCGTATCAAGTATTATGTTAACAGGCTCATTGAGGGCCTCACGGATCTCTGCTTCATTAATTGCCAGTGTCTTGGGTATGCCTGAGATAAGGTCCCTTCCCTTTACATCCATAACACGCTTATCGCTGCCCTCTGTATTATAGGCTGAGCCAATATTAATCTTTATCTGCTCGGCGGTCATATCTCCTATCATGAGGTTATATCTACGTTTAATATAAGCGATAATCGCCTCATCCATCTTGTCACCGCCAACCCTTACAGCCTTGCTATAAACTACCCCGTCAAGGGATATGACAGCAACATCCGTAGTACCGCCGCCAACATCTACAATCATATTGCCTGACGGTTCACCTACTGGCAGCCCTACCCCTACAGCAGCTGCCACGGGCTCTCCTATCATGTAAACCTCCCTTGCTCCTGACACCTGAGCAGCGTCTTTTACTGCGCGCTGTTCAACTTGAGTAATACCGGAAGGCACTCCAATAATTACCCTCGGGGAAACGAAACTCCTTCTGTTATGAACTTTTGTTATGAAGTATTTCAGCATCTCTCCTGTGGCGTCAAAGTCTGCTATAACTCCATCCTTCATTGGCCTTATCGCTATTATGTTGGAAGGGGTTTTGCCGAGCATTCTTTTTGCTTCGGCTCCAACCGCTACGGGTTTTTTATCGTCTTTTCTTATCACAACTACGGAGGGCTCGTTACACACAATACCTTTTCCTTTAACAAATACAAGGGTGTTTGCTGTGCCAAGATCTATGGCAAGATCGTTCGAAAATAATCCGAGGATTTTATGGAAAAACATTATACCTCCTGTTTTACCCGAGGGCTTTCTATTACAATGGTTTTTGCAATCTCGTCGCCAAAACGCATTCCATCCCTGCTGCCCAATAATATAATAAATTCAAAAATAGAAATAAGCACTATAAATATCCATCCAAACCAGTGCATCTTATAAAAAAGAAACCCGATGCCGAAGGTGCTATTCCTTAGTATCGAATCTCTAAATGTACATGGGGTGTTCGTATCTGCTGAGACAACCCTGAGCCCTATAAGTTTTTTCCCCAGGCTTCTCCCATCAAAAAAACCATCACCTATTAAAAGATAAGCAATCCCTGCAAAAAAGCCAGCCTTAGGTATTACCTCTACTGCTGCTGCGATGATAATAAAGTCAAGGATTTTAGCGACAGTTCTGAGAAGCAATCCTGCCGTTTTAAATTCCTCGGACATTTATAAATCTTAACAGAAGATTCCTTAATTTTTCAAGGTTACTTAAGTTTCTACAGTTTCTTGAGTTTGCTCAGTTTTTTGTGTTATAACTCAAGAAACCCAATAAACTCAATAAACTAAAACATGGATATAGTTCTTGCCACGAGAAATAAAAAGAAGATTGAAGAGATAAAAAGGATTACAGCAGGCATGGCAATCTCGATTTTTACGCTCGATGACTTTTTAGGATGTCCCGATGTAGAGGAGGATGGAACTACATTCGAAGAAAATGCAATTAAGAAGGCGGTAACAGTTGCAAGATATACAGGGAAACCGGCGCTTGCTGATGATTCAGGTCTTGAGGTATATGCATTAAGCGGGTCTCCTGGCACGTTGTCTGCGAGGTATGCTGGAGAGGAGGCAAATGATGAGAAAAATATCGAAAAATTGCTATATGAGATGCGCTTAATCGTTGAAGAGAAGAGGAAGGCAAGGTTTATATGCTGTATAGCCATAGCATTACCTACCGGCAGTGTAAATACATTTTATGGATATTCTGAAGGCAGGATAGGGAAAGAGCCGAAAGGCTTTAATGGTTTTGGGTATGACCCGATATTTTATCCCGATGGGTACAGCAGGACATTTGCTGAGATGAACGATGAAGAAAAGGATGCTATCAGCCACAGGGGTAGAGCGCTGAGTGAGGTTCAGCGGTATCTCAGAGAAAAGATGGATTTTTCAAAGAGTTAAAATAGGTTAAAGGAATGTAATAAGGGTAATAAGTAAATCTTATAATTTTATCAAAAATATGAATTTGACTTAAAACATGGGTAAGAATATATTTAAAAATATATTTATCATACTTTAGTTATTTTGTTTTAAAAAAATCGTACTGTTGCATAATTTTGTAATTAAAATCACTCTTAATCGTTAGCGCGATTTCGATTAAAGTGCTTCTTTCTGTTGTTGTTGCCGCTGTATATATAGATAGTTATTATTGCTTAAACAGGGGGTAGAGTTATGAGACTTGTGTTGCTTGGTGCACCAGGGGCAGGGAAAGGGACTCAGGCTAAGAAACTGATAGAAAAGTACAGGATTCCTCAGATTTCGACAGGTGATATCCTTAGAAAGGCTGTGGCTGACGGTACACCACTCGGGAAAGAGGCAAAGGTAATTATGGACAAGGGTGAACTCGTTCCTGACAAGATAGTTTTGGGCCTTGTTGAGGAGAGGGTAAAACAGAATGACTGCAAGAATGGTTATATACTCGATGGTTTTCCGAGGAATACTGCCCAGGCAGAGGCACTTGATAAGATGTTAAACGACCTGCGGATGCCGCTTAATTCTGCCTTAAGTGTTGATGTTCCAAAGGATGACCTAATGAAGAGACTAACAGGAAGGAGGACATGTAAGAGCTGCCAGCAGATGTATAACATATATTATTCACCGGCAAAAAAGGATGGGGTATGTGATAAATGCGGTGGTGAGCTTTTTCAGAGGGGTGACGACAAAGAGGCGACAATCAAGAGAAGGCTTCATGTATATGATGCGCAAACAGCGCCTTTGATTAATTACTATAAAGAAAGGGGGATATTAAAAACAGTCAAGGGTATAGGGAGTATTGACGAGATATTCAAAAATGTTTGTACAATTTTGGAGAGCAAAAAATAATGATTAAAGGAGGGAGGTTATCATGATCCGTGGATTAAAGATTAGTACACCTTTTCCCCACGGAGGGAAGTTGGTTGACAGAGTTGTAACAAACCCTGTAAAAGGGAGAAAGATGGCCAAGCATACTGATGCCGTCTTCGACATCAAACCAACCCTTTACCAGGGTGTGCCTGTAAGAAACGTTTACAGAGAGATAATGTCAACATGTTACGGCTTCTTCAGTCCTGTTGAAGGCTCTATGACTAAGGCAGAGGTTGACAGGATATTAAAAGAGAGAAGGCTACTGAGCAACTGGGTTTTTCCTTATCCATTAGTCTTCGACGTCAGTGATGAGGACTATAAGAAGCTGGGTGTCAGGGAGGGAGATAGTTTACTCCTGAGGGCTAAGGGAAAGCCCTTTGCAATCCTTGATATTGATGAGGTATGGAGAATTGATAATACAGAGGAGTTGGCCACTAAGACCTTTGGGACGGTCGAAGGCAACCCGGAGGTGGTAAGAGAGCCATTTGATGAGAAGATGCCAGGTTGGGTTATCTATAAGAGCCTGAATCCAGTGGTGTTAGCCGGGAAGTATACCATCATCAATGAGCCCAAGTTGTTGCCGCCCTTTGATCGTTTCTGGTATCCTCCCAAAAAGTCGAGGGAGGAATATGAAAAGAGGGGATGGAGGACGGTAATCAACCATCAGACCAGAAATGTCCCGCATGTCGGTCATGAGATGCTTATGAAGAATGCCGCATATACGGGGGATATAGAGCCTTGCCACGGTATACAAGTAAATGCCATCATTGGTGTTAAAAGGCCAGGGGATTATCCGGATGAGGCCATAATTGAAGGTCATGAGGCGGTTAATCTCGGAGGTTATATCAACCCTAAAAGACATTTAGTGACTATTACACTATGGGATATGAGGTATGGGAATCCCCTTGAGTCCATGTTACACGGGATAATCAGGCAGAATATGGGTTGCACCCACCATATGTTTGGCAGGGATCATGCGGCTGTGGGGAAATACTATGATATGTACGCCACACAGATACTTTGGGGCAAGGGAATCCCCAGTTTTGGTTTTCCTGCTCCTATTACCGATGTTCCCTATGGCCTACAGATCAGGCCTCAAAATATGGCTGAGTTCTGGTATTGCCCTAAATGTGGGGAGATTGCATACAGCGCAAACTGCGCCCATGATAAGGAAAAGCAGAAGTTTAGCGGGAGTTTTATTAGGGGTATGGTGGCAGAAGGTGTCTTCCCGCCGGGGGTAATATTCAGGCCTGAGGTCTATAAAGTCATTCTGAAGTGGTGGAAGAAATTTAACTATCCCTTCTGCAATCCCAAGTATGTGAAAGAAAAGGAAAAGATATTAGAGATAGATCTCCCTGACATGAAAATATAATAAGGAGGAGGTGTGATATGGCAAAAACCATAGTCGTACTTTTGGATGATAAGAGATTAAAGGCACTAAAGGGAAGCGGGCTTGAGGGAAAGGTAGCTTCCTTATTTGGAGGCGCTATCAAGGCATTGAATTTAGAAGTTCCTGAGGATAAGACCAAAAAAATCTTACATGCCTTTGACACCGCAAGGATAGATACACGAGATTGCATAACCGATGTGCCCATAGCATTTAACCGGGTTACTTTTGAGGAGATAGCAAAAGCAAAATCTCTCGGTCCAGAGGTGGTAGATGCTGTTTTGAAGCGGACGGATGAGATAAAGGTGGCTGCTGCCAAGGAGAAAGAGTATCTGCCTGTTCCTGAGCTTTAACTTCTTGTGATACACATAGGAGAAAGGGGGTGAGAAGACTTTTAAGCATATTTTTTACTGCTATAACTTTTATATCTATAAATAAAAAGGAGGTGTTTTTAAATGCCAAGTTTTGTAATGACAGAAAAGTGCGACGGTTGCAAGGGACAGGATAAAACTGCATGCATGTATATATGCCCGAATGACCTCATGACTCTGGACAAGGAGAGGATGAAGGCATACAATCAGGAGCCTACCTATTGCTGGGAGTGCTACTGTTGTGTAAAGATATGTCCACAGCAGGCTATGGATGTCAGGGGATATGCAGACTTCATGCCCCTTGGCGCTGCATCAACCCCGCTGAGAGGAACTGAGGACATCATGTGGACCATCGCATACAGGGATGGAAGGATCAAGAGGTTTAAGTATCCAACAAGGACTACACCAGAGGGTTCTATAAAGGCGCTTGAGGGATTTCCTGAGGCAAAGGCAGCAGATTTGGCCAACCAGTTTTTGCTTGGAGAGCCTGACATAATGGGAGTAAAAGAGCTCCCGACAAAGAAATAAGAAAGGAGGTGGACTATGAAAGAATTTACGACAGAAGTTGTTGAGACCGATGTATTGATACTCGGTGGAGGTATGGCGGGCTGCGGCGCTGCAGTAGAAGCCGCATACTGGGCAAAGGCAGCAGGATTAAAGGTAGCACTCGTAGAGAAGGCTGCTATTGACCGTAGTGGTCCGGTTGCCATGGGACTTTCTGCCATTAATACATATATGGGAATGGATGGAAAGGTAACACATGATTCCCATATGCCAGAAGACTTTGTAAAGTATGTAACTAATGACCAGATGGGTCTGACAAGGCAGGACCTCGTCTATGATATCGCAAGGCATGTGGATTCCTCTGTCAGACACTTCGATAAATGGGGACTGCCTATATGGAAGGATGAAAAAGGGAATTTTTCAAAATCAGGTCAATGGCAGGTTACGATATCCGGCGAGAGTTACAAGATCATCGTGGCAGAGGCAGCAAAGAATGCCCTCGGAATGGACAATATAATTGAGAGGGTCTTTATCACACATCTGCTGAAGGATGAGAAGGAGCCAAATAGGGTATGCGGTGCAGTAGGCTTCAGCGTAAGGGAAGACAAATTCTATGTGTTTAAGGCGAAGGCAGTTCTTTGCACACTGGGTGGTGCAGTCCATGTATTCAGGCCGAGGTCTCAGGCTGAGGGCTTTGGGAGGTCATGGATGCCGCCATTTTTAGCAGGAGCGACTTATGCCCTCACTCTCCAGGCAGGGGGTGAGCTTACACAGATGGATGTGACATTTGTCCCTCCAAGGTTTAAGGATTCATATGGTCCTGTTGGGACATTTTTCCTGCTCTTTAAGACACCTGCAACAGATGCCTATGGAGGGCCATATGTTGGTGCGTATGGGTCCGAGACAGATAAGTGGGCGCCATATTCGAAGGCAAAGCCCTGTCCGACTCCTGTGAGAAACTATGAGATGATACTCGCGACGAAGGAGGGCAAGGCACCATTAATGATGCATACAGAAAAGGTAGTAGAAAGATTCCAGAAGGAGATAACAGATGCGAAGGAGCTCAAAAAGGAGATAAAGAAGTTTGAGTCCGAGGCATGGGAGGACTTCCTTGATATGACAATCGCAGGCGCCACAAACTGGGCTGCCCATAATATTGACCCATGTGAAAAACCTATGGAGCTTCAGTTGGGAGACCCTGTCTTCATAGGTTCACATGCCTCCTCTACTGGTGCATGGTGCTGCGGCGCTTCTGACCTTATGCCGGCAGAATACAAAGCAGACTTTCCCGCACAGTATAACTGTATGACTACTGTTATGGGTCTATTTACAGCAGGTTGCGGGTTAGGTGCAAGTGCCCACAAGTTCTCAAGCGGCTCACATGTATCGGGAAGGATCGCAGGAAAGTCAGCGGTTAGGTTTGCTAATGATCAGAAGAACTTCAAACCAACGGTGTCTGATGATACGATAAATAAACTCAAGGGAATAGTACTTAGACCACTTGCCCTCTATGAGGAGAAGTGCACATATACAACGATGCCTGATGTAAATCCTAACTATATCTCACCGCATAATTTCCTATTCAGGATACAGAAGATAATGGGTGAATATGCAGGCGGATGGGAGACAAGTTATGGGACATCTGACAAGATGCTCGAGGCTGGCCTCTGGAAATTGGGCTTCTGTGAAGAGGATGTAGAGAAGATTGCTGCAAAGAACCTTCATGAGCTGTTGAGGGCATGGGAGGCTATTCACAGGATGTGGGTTGGTATAGCCTGTGCAAGGACCAGACTGGCAAGGAAAGAGTCAAGATGGCCTGGATATTACCATAAGTACGATTACATGAAGCTGGATGAAGGACAGAAGCACTTTGTAAACGTGAAGTAT
This sequence comes from Nitrospirae bacterium CG02_land_8_20_14_3_00_41_53, assembly GCA_002780895.1. Classification (GTDB taxonomy): domain Bacteria; phylum Nitrospirota; class Thermodesulfovibrionia; order Thermodesulfovibrionales; family SM23-35; genus 0-14-3-00-41-53. Next base: position 7,246 of record PEUB01000133.1, on the reverse strand, counting down.
GATGCTGATAAGAAGGAATGGAAGGTCATCGAAAGGCCAATGATCCCTATCATTTAGTTGACGCTGTAATTTAGAGAGGAATCTGTGAAGGGGGCGGCCTTTCAGGTCGCCCCCAAAAAATTTATTAGACCTAACAAGTGTCATTCCGACTCGTTCGGAATCCTTCTTAAAACAAGGAACGATTCCAGACAAGCTGGAATGACAGGACAAGCGGGAATGACGACCATTGGAACGGAATTCGCTATGAATGAAGAATATACCGAAAAACAACGAAGGCTCTCTTTGTATGATAAATTCAAATTCTCATGTCATAAAGAGCTTGCCTGCTTTAATACCTGCTGTAGTGATATAAATATATTTCTCACACCTTATGACGTCCTGAGGATGAGAAGGGGTACCGGATTATCTTCTGGTGAGTTCTTAAGGAGATATACCATCGCGCTATTAGGAGATGAGGGGTTACCCCTAATAGCGCTTAAAATGATGGAGGATGAAAGAAAAAGCTGTCCTTTTGTTACACCAGATGGATGCGGGATATATGAGGACAGGCCATGGTCTTGCAGGATGTATCCCATATTCCCGGTTTCCTCGAGGGAAGAAGGGTTCTGGATAAAGGAAGATCCCCTATGCATTGGATTTAAAGAGGAAAAACAATGGACAATAGAAGAGTGGAAAAAGGACCAGGGGATTGATATCTATGATAGGATGAATGAATCATATAAGGAAGTTACCTTCCATGATTATTTTAAAAGTAATAAGCTTGATTCAGGAAGAGCGAAGTTGCTTTATACTGCCTGTTATGACCTGAATGAATTCAAGAGATTCCTTTTTGAAACCAGGTTTTTTGATATCTATGATGTGGACAATGGGGTTATTGAGAAGATAAAAGAAGATGAAGAAGAACTCTTAGGTTTTGGCTATAGATGGATAAGATTCAATCTATTCGACGAGGATACCTTTAAACTCAAAGATAAGGCAATGGATAAGCTCCTGCAGTCCATGAGGGGAAAGGATTAAATCATGTTACTGGATATGAGTCTTGTAGAACCTATTAAGCGCACACTGAATTCTAAATTCAAGTTCAGGTGTCATAATGATATCAGTTGTTTTACTAAATGCTGTAGTCGTACAAATATACTTCTCACCCCTTATGACATCTTAAGGATGAAAAATAGGTTGGGAATTTCTTCAGGAGAGTTCCTCAAGAAATACACCTACACTCATACTGATGAAAAGTCCTCACATCCTTACGCAGTGCTTAAGGTGATGGATGATAATGAAGGGAAATGTCCCTTTGTTACACCCGAGGGCTGCAGTATTTATGAAGACCGGCCTACTAACTGTCGCTATTATCCCATCGGCCAGGGTCTCATGATACGGGGCTCAGAGAAAGGACCAGTAAATGAAGAATTCTACTTCTTTATAAGAGATCCAAATTGTCTCGGTTATCAGGAAGACAGAGAGTGGACAATAGAGACCTGGAGGATTGACCAGGGAGCTGACCTTTATGATGAGATGAACAGGGAGTGGAAGGAGATCCAGTTGAGGAGGGACACCCCAGGGCAACCCAAACTTGACCCAAAGAAACAGGGCATGCTTTACATGGTAAGTTATGATATAGATGGGTTCAGAAGATTTACCTTTGAGAGCAAATTCCCCTCTCTCTTTGATATTGATAAAGAGGAGGTCGAGAAGATAAAGACTGACGAGATAGCACTGATGAAATTCGGATTCAAATACCTGAAATATATCCTGATGCTCGAGGAGACATTAAAGGTGAAGGAAGAATATAAAAAGAAGGTAGTATAAGTATGAATGGTGTTGAAGAAAGACTTATTGACTTTATAACCGGGCAGGCATTGATTGACACAGATGATGAGAGAATCAGACAGACAATAGAACGATTTCTAATTGAAGAGAAAGGTTATTCAAAAAAAGATATTGAGGTTGACAGGGAATTCGAGATTATCATCGGTGAAAAAATACATAAATCAAAGGTAGACCTTATTGTGAGTCTTGAAGAAAAAAGATTCACGATTATTAAATGTTCACGTGGTTCATTGGTATCGAGGGAGAGAGAGGTTTTATCGTGTGCAAGAATCCTTGATACCTATCAGATTCCTTTTGCTGTCATAACTAATGGAGAGGATGCAGAAGTCCTGGAAACCTCATCAGGCGAGGTGATAGGTTTGGGTTTGGAGGCGATACCTTCAAGGTACCAGGCCATTGAGGCTATCAGGAGTATTGAATTCAAAGGACTTCCGAAAGAAAGGATTGAAAAGGAAAAGAGAATATATCTGGCATTCGAGGCAATCAAATGCCCCTCGGAATGCGACTATTAATATATACCTCCCCTCTCCCTTGACGGGAGAGGGGAGGGTGAGGGTGAACTAAAAATACATTGGAATCCCCCTCCCCTTAATCCCCTCCCGCCAGGGGAGGGGAGAGTATAAGAGAGTTAAAAGTTTAAGCTTGACAAATATATGGTATTTTGTATACTAATAACGTTCCAAATCCATTACCTTTAAGCATATAACTATTTATGGAGGGATAATATGGCAGCGGAGAAGACAAAAAGTATTTTGGTTGTAGGTGGAGGAATAAGCGGAATAACTACTGCGGTAGAAGCAGCGGAGGTGGGATATGAGGTCACCCTTGTCGAGAAGAATCCATACCTTGGTGGAAGGGTAACACAGCTCAATAAATATTTTCCAAAGTTGTGTCCACCAAATTGCGGGCTGGAGATTAATTTCAGAAGGATTAAGAACAATCCGAGAGTAAAAATTCATACCTTAGCAGAGATAGAAAAAATCTCCGGCTCAGAGGGTGACTTCGATGTGACGGTAAAACTGAATCCCCGCTATGTAAACGAAAATTGTACAGCCTGTAATGCCTGTCTTGATGTATGCCCTTTAGAGAGACCGAATGATTTCAATTTCGGTATGGATAAGACAAAGGCCATTTATCTTCCTCAAGACTTTGCCTTTCCATTGAGATATGTTATTGACGATAAGTACTGCAAGAAAGCAGGATGTGTTAAGTGTATAGAGGCTTGCACATATAAGGCTATTGACCTCAATATGAAGGCTCAGAGCTTTTCATTAAAGGTAGGGTCTATTGTTTGGGCTACGGGTTGGAGCCCTTATGATGCCACAAAGATTGATAATCTTGGATTCGGTACATATCAAAACGTCATAACAAATATGATGATGGAGAGGCTTGCCTCTCAAAATGGCCCTACTAAAGGTAAAATCCTTCGCCCTTCTGATGGAAAAGAGCCCTCAAGGATAGCCTTTGTCCAGTGTGCCGGCTCCAGAGATGAAAATCACCTTCCATACTGTTCCTATGTGTGCTGCCTTGCCTCTATGAAACAGACTACCTACATACGGGAGCAATATCCTGATGCAGAAATACTTGTATTTTATATAGATATTCGTACACCAGCAAGGGCTGAAAGGCTCTACCTCAGGGCGCAGAAGGATGAAAAGATAAGGTTTATTAAAGGTAAGGTTGCCAAGATAGAGGAAGACCCTTCCACAAAGGACATTACAGTTACAGCAGAGGATGCACTGACATTGCAAAGGATTCATGAAAAAGTAAACCTTGTTGTCCTTGCCACTGGTATGGCTCCTAACACAAAAGAGTGGAAGGCCCCTGCAAACATATCTTATGATACAGATGGTTTCATTTTATCAAATACTGGGGCAGCCGGGATGTATGCTGCTGGTTGTGCCTTAAAGCCTATAGATGTTTACTCATCTGTCCAGACTGCTACAGCGGCAGCCCTTAAGACTATTCAATCTTTGGTGAGGAGGTAAGTCATGGAGAAAAAGATAGGAGTTTATATCTGCACAGATTGCGAGATAGGGAAGGCCGTCAACATAGACCAATTGGTAAAGGTTGCCACCAAAATGAAGGCCCCTGTTGTCAAATCTCATCCATCCCTGTGTCAGAAAGAAGGAGTCGACTTTATCAAAAAAGACATGGCTCAAGAAGGTGTTAATGCAGTTATAATTGCTGCCTGCTCACTACGTGTAAATTATGATGTTTTTGATCTGGGCATACCTCTGGTGGAAAGGGTAAATTTAAGGGAAGGAGTTGTCTGGTCTCACCCACCGAATGATGAAGACACTCAGATGATGGCTGAAGACTACATAAGGATGGGAATCCTGAAAATGCAGAGGATGGAGGCTCCAGAACCTTACAAGGTAGAGGATCTCTGCAAAAACGTGCTAATTCTTGGCGGCGGCCTTGCCGGGATTACCGCTGCCAATGAGGCAGCTAAGGCAGGTTATGATGTCTACCTTGTGGAAAAGGGTGATTCACTCGGGGGATGGATGTCCAAGCTGTATAAACAGACACCAACAAAACCTCCTTATACAGACCTTGAAGAGCCATTAATTAATAACTTGATCAAAGAGATTCAACAAAATCCAAGGATTAAGATTTACACCTCTTCATTAATTGAGAAGATAGATGGTGCCCCGGGTTTGTATGATGTCACTATCAAACAAAATGGTAATGTCGAGACCTTTAGAGCCGGTGCTATAGTTTCAGCTTCTGGTACCATACCATATGATGCCGCAAAAATTACTCATCTTGGTTTTGGAAAATATCCCAATGTAATAACCAACTATATGATGGAGGATTTGGCCTCAAAAGGACAAATTGTACGCCCCTCTGATGGTAAACCTGCAAAGAGTGTTGCATTCGTACTATGCGCTGGACAAAGGGATGAGAATTATCTGCCTTATTGTTCAGCAACCTGCTGCATGGAGTCTCTGAAACAGGCGAAATATGTAAGGAATCAGGACCCTGAAACAAAGGTTTATATATTCTATAGAGACATGAGGACCCCCGGACATTATGAATACTTCTACAAGAGTATGCAGAACGATCCGGGGGTGTTTCTGACGAAGGGAGATGTTAAAGGTATCTCAGAGGATAAGAACAAGAACCTCATCATAGAGGTGGAAAATACCCTGATAGGTGAAAAGATCCAGGTGAATGCTGACCTTGCCGTCCTTGCCATAGGAATGGTTCCTGTAACCGCATTAGGTGAGGAAGTACTCCCACCTGGGGTAAAACCCGGTGATGAGTTTATCCCCTATGTTATGATCGAAACAGATACACTAAACCTTGGGTACAGACAGGGAGGGGAGCTGCCTTCCTTAGCTTATGGATATCCTGACTCCAACTTTATCTGTTTCCCCTATGAAACTCGAAGAACAGGAGTTTATGCTGCTGGTCCTGTGAGGGCGCCCATGGATATACTCTCTACTGTCGAAGATGCAACTGGTGCAGCACTGAAGGCAATACAGTGTATTGAAATGGCAGGGAGGGGGGAGGCAGTTCATCCAAGGGCTGGGGATATATCCTATGCAGACTTCTTTATGCAGAAATGTACCCAGTGCAAGAGATGCACAGAAGAATGTCCTTTCGGTGCTATAAATGAGGATGAAAAAGGTAATCCACTTTACAATCCGACCCGCTGTAGAAGATGCGCAGTATGTCTGGGTGCATGTCCAGAGAGGATTATTAGCTTTAAGAACTATTCAGTTGATATGATCGGAAATATGGTAAAGAATATAGAGGTCCCTGAAGAAGAAGAGGAAAAGCCGAGGGTAATAGTTTTTGCATGTGAGAATGATGCCTATCCAGCACTGGATATGGCTGGAATCAGCCGCCTTCAGTATACTCCCTTTGTAAGGGTAGTCCCCTTGAGGTGCTTAGGATCAATGAACCTCGTATGGATAGCTGATGCCCTCTCAAAGGGTATTGATGGGATACTCCTTCTGGGATGTCAGTATGGAGAAGACTACCAGTGCCACATGGCAACAGGAAGCCACCTTGCAAAGATCAGGTTGTCGAAGGTTGCCGAGACACTGGACAGGTTAAAGCTTGAGTCTGGAAGGGTTCAGATGGAACAGATATCTATCTCAGAATATTACAAAGTACCAGAGGTAATAGACAGCTTTTTGGAAAAATTGAAGGGGTTCGGTCCTAACCCGTATAAAGGATTCTAAAACCGTGAATCGTGTCTGTTTAGCGTGTCCGTCCCGGTCACGACTGACGGTCACGGACAATGTGTTTCACAGGAGGTAACAGAATGGCAGAGCAAGTTATAAGTCCGGATTTAGGGTTTGTAAAGGATGTTATTGCAGGAGGAGGTGAATCCCTGAAAAAATGTTTCCAGTGCGCAACATGCTCCGTTGTATGCAATTTAGCCCCTGATAATAAACCTTTCCCAAGAAAGGAAATGATATACGCACAATGGGGGTTGAAGGATAAACTTTTTACTAATCCCGACATATGGCTCTGTCATCAGTGCAGTGACTGCACTGCTTACTGTCCAAGAGGGGCAAAGCCAGGAGAGGTTCTTAATGCAGTAAGAAAACTTTCCATCGAGAACTATTCAGCACCGAGGTTTTTAGGAAAGGCACTAGGCAGCCCTGGTTTTCTTGTTCCCCTCCTCGCAGTCCCTGCAGTTATCTTTCTTATAATCCTTGCAGGCTTAGGCCATCTGAATCTGGAAAGTATCAGGAATGATGCGGGGAAGATTGCATACTCAGCTTTATTGCCTTCGTATTACATCGATGGTGTGTTTGTCCCGATATTCATATTTGCTGTCGTTTCTCTGGCCTTAGGCATCTCCCGGTACTGGAAAGATATGGCACGCGCATCAGGAATGACGCCTAAAAGTGGGCTTGCAAGTACTGTTATTGCGACTGTTGGCGAAATATTGTCACACAAACGCTTTGAAAAATGTGAACTAACAAAAGAACGGAAGATAGCACATTTTTTAGTATTTTTCAGCTTCATCGGACTTGCAATAACAACCGCATGGGCAGTTATTTATTTGTATGGATACGAGATAATGGAAGCGATGGGGAAAACGCCTTACCCCTGGTTGCTCGGCAAATCACCATATCCATTAACCGATCCTGTCAAGTGGCTTGGAAATGCCAGTGCATTGGCACTTCTTATTGGGATTACCCTTGTTGTGTTTTACAGGCAAAAGAATAAAGGAAAAGCAGGCCCGGGTGGTTACTACGATTGGCTCTTCATAACCATAATTTATCTAATAGTGGCGACAGGCATCCTTGCTGAGGTATTTAGATTAGCTGATATTGCAATATTAGCTTATCTGATATATTTTGTTCATCTTGTGGTTGTATTTTTCCTGGTCGCATATGCCCCATTTTCAAAGATGGCACACATGGTCTATAGGGCAACAGCAATGGTT
>PEUB01000114.1:28704-37106 GCA_002780895.1 Nitrospirae bacterium CG02_land_8_20_14_3_00_41_53 | reverse complement strand
GTCGTCGGTAGTACCTGACGGTGTAACAGTACCGCTCGGGCTACCAAGGATTGTAGTTCTGGCAACAGGTGCTGTGAGGCTGTAAGCGGTATACGCTGTATATTCACCGCTTGATGGCAGAGAAGTATCAGTTGGATGCCTCAGCCAGGGGGAAGCGCTGGAACATTCACTTGATGTAGTGCCATGAAAATATCCATGACATTCTGCGCATAAACCGCTGATTGTATTGTTCGCAGGGGCTGTAGCACTACTCGCACCCATTGTTGTAGCACCGAAATACTCATTATGGTCTGTAGAACCGGAAGAAGCCTGCCAGTCGGTATCCTCGCCACCATAAACACCTTTCAGGAACCTGTAGCTCAAGCCAGTACTGCTACCTTGACCGCTTACATTTATGCTACCAAACTTAAGGACGCTATCATCTGTATGGTGTGCACCTTTCAAAGACAAAAGCTTATCTTCTACAGTGCGGTCTCCATGGCAGCCCTTTGCCCCTGAACAGGTAAAATTGGTAGCTATAATCTCCCCTACCGCTAAATGCTGGTTACCAGGCGGAGGAAACATACTTGCGTTGCCTTCCTGGTTACCGGTATCAATCACATTGTGGCCTCTGTTATCATCGGTATCTAAATACTTAAAATTCCCGCCTGCCAAATCAGTAGTAGCTGCATGAAGTACCTGTGGAACATTGCCTAAGGTTATTATATTGTTTGAGCCGCTGGGACTTTGCCCATGACAACCCAGACAGTCGGCCCTCGCTAATAAGCACCTCTGCGGTCCTTCTGCGACCACGGCTGAGCCATTCTGGCTGTTATGCATGGTATGGCAATTCACGCAGTTGCCGGTAACCTTTGCCTCCAACGACAAAGGAAACCAGCAAAGGGCAAAGAGCAAAGAACAAAGAACAAAAAGCAAACAAAAGAGAATGATTCTGTCTTTATTGTTTCCAGACCTTCTCATACCATCCCTATTCCTCATAATCATTAATCTTTATAAACCTTGCTGCGATGTTCAATTGCATAAATAGTAATTACCTGCTCAGGGCTGTTATATAAGTAAACTATCCGCCAATCACCAACCCTCAGTTTGTATTTTCCTTTAAACTTACCCGACAAAGGCTCTGCTATTATATGCTCCATATTTTGAGATAGCCAATCTATTTTAACTGTAATCCGCTGTGCAATTGTTCTATCAATATTCACCAAATCATCTTCTGCTTGTGATGTAAACTCAACTCTGTACATCAAGATAATCCAAGCCTCTTCTTCACATCTTCAAAGGGTATTCTTTCCTTTGATGCAATTGAAGATTCAAGTTTTACAATAAAATCTTCTCTTAATTCGAGTCCAAAATCAGGGTCTAAAAGTTCCCTCAATTTTTCTTCAATAACTTCACCAATCAACATCCTAAATTCCTCTTTAGTTAAATCTGCTACTTTCATCATGCAAACACCTCCTCGTTATTCGATGGCATTTGAACCGATTCTTCTATAAATTCTAACTGTCGCAATTGTTTCTCCCATATTATACCTTTTACTCCTCTATACCTTCAAATACAATTTGTGATATAATGTTGTCATGATAATCAGAGAACGCAGAAAAGAGCTTGGCAGAGTCTTCCTTGACATGGGTAAATATCTCTTTACAACCATCGCTATTGGTTCTCTGGTCTCAAAAGATATAAAATTAAGCGCCGTTATTGTTGCCCTTATTGCATCAGCCATTGTGCTTATTATTGGTTTTTATACTGTTCCTAAAGACAAGGAGGAATAATTTATGGAAATCGTCGCCCTCGTTGCAATAGGAGTTGCTCTGGTTGGAGCAGGATTCCTTATTTACTTTAAGATTATTGAAAAGAAAGAAAAACATACACATTCCTGAGCTACCTCCTAAGTATAGTCATTAGTCATTAGTCATTGGGTCAATGACCAGACGGTTCATAGAAAACCCTGGATTCCGGATCAAGTCCGGAATGACGACAGAACGGACAATTTTTATACAGTTTTCAATAATTGACTTTTGACTGTAACCAGCGACCGCTGACTTGTTTTAATGACCATTGACTTATGACTCCTGACTATTTACTTCTTATGACATTGGATGCAGAGCTGTCTTTTCCTGTCGAGATGGAGCATAAATTCAGCCTTGGCAGAATGCATACCATGACAGGTAATGCAGGTTACTGGCTGACCATTGCGAGGGTCTTTTGCCTCTGGTCCAAGTGGATGAGCAACCTTATGCTGCGCTGTATGACATCTTGCACATGTCTGAATACTATCTGCTCTGAAATAAAGCGGATTATTGGAATGTGGCGGTATATGACACTCAAAACACTTTCTATCCTTTACAGGGACACATCTAATAGGACTGGCTCTCAATGCCCTCTCCATAAGGACTATCTTTTTCTCGGTGCCTCCGTGACAGGTAACACATAACCCCGATTCTTTTATTGTCAGGCCCTTTGTCTTTGAGGCATGGTAATTATGGCATAACCCGCAGCCACCTTTTGCATCGCTTCCGTGGACATCGGGTTCCCTGAATTTCGCAGGGTCATTCTTATGGCAGCTAAAACACAAATCCTTACCTGTTAGCTTTGTTGTTATCTTTCTATCAGCCACGATGGTTTCATGGCATTGTTCACATTTCTTATCTAAAAATGCTGTGTGGCCGTAAGGGCCAAGGAGGCCGCTGGTATTGGAGGCGTGACCGCTGTGGCATGTAGTGCAATCCAGTTTATCCGTTGCAAAGGTAATGGAGACTCCGCCTGTCTTGCACCGTGGCGCATGGCAGCTTCTGCATACCTTGTTAGGAATTGCAATTAACTGATTCTCCTCTGAAGAGGCATGGGGATTATGACATGATGAACATTCCCCTTCCTTAAATGGAGGGTGTACATAGGATTTCTTGAATTGCTCTTTAAGTGTCTCATGGCAACCCCAGCAGAGGTCCTTCTGTGCCTTGACTAAAAGGTGCTTATTTTCTCCGCTATGGGCGTAATGGCAATCTGTGCACATGCTTTTCCTGAGCGCATAATGTACAAATTTTTTCTTGAGTGCCCTCTTAATCTCTTCGTGACAGCTCAGACACAGGGAATTAATCTCTTCCTTCATCAGTCCCTTAATATTGCTCGTATGCGTATTATGACAGGAGATACACTTACCCTCTTTGAATGGGGAATGGACATGACTGCGGGAAAGGCTGTCCTTTAATTTTATATGGCACTGATAGCAGAGGGCAGGCACTCTTTCCTTGAGATCGCCGCTCTGGGCGTATGCAAAGCCACCAAAAGCCAAAGCAACAAGTAGCATAGAGCAAAGAGCGTAGAGTATAGAGTATAGAGTAATAATCCCCCCTCGCCCCCCTTTACTAAAGGGGGGATGGGGGGATTTGAGCGTAGAGCATAGAGCGATTAGCGTAGAGCATAGAGCAAAAAACAATAATCCCTCCTTGCCCCACTCGGATAAGTAACCCCCCTCTTTTCCCCCCTTATCTAAGGGGGGATGAAGGGGGGTTATCTTTTGCTCTTTGCTCTTAGCTTGTTTCTTATTCATGGCAGACCTTGCAGTTCCCCTTACCAAATGGACTATGCTTTAATTTTTTAAGCAGACCCGGTTTTTCTGTTACATGCGGTTCATGACAACTCAGACAATGGCTGATTTTAGCTACAGGTTTTATATGTACCTTCAACAGCCTTTCTGTGTCAACCGAATGGCATTTAACGCATAATGCAGGGTCCTTAGCACTTAGCAGATACCTCGATTCGGAATAATGGGAGATGTGGCAGCTAAGACAGTCCCCTTTTTCCATCTCAATGTGTCCTCTTTTTACAGTGGTGGTAACTATTCTTTCATGACACGATAGACAGAGCTCCTTCGGCCTGTTCAAAAGTAAATGCCTTATCTTTGTCCCATGAGGGCTATGACATACTGTACACTTACCCTCTTCCGCAGGGAGGTGTTTATTAGCGCTTGCCTGTAAATCGGTCTCCAGTCTTTTATGGCAATCATAACACAGCTCGGGCATTGGCTTGATTGTGCTCGCAATATGCTCACTCGCATGGGGATTATGACAGATCATACATTCCTTTGTTTTAAACGGCTTATGGATATTCTCTTCTTTAAGCTCAAGAAACATATTTCCATGGCAGCTCACGCAGAGCTGGTCCGGTGAATTATTCAACAGACCTTTATAAGTAGAGGCATGGGGCTTATGACAGGAGGCGCATTGTCTGTTATTCACAGGTGTATGAATATATGTCTTGAAAAACTCCTTTTCTTCTTTCTTATGGCATGTATAACATAAATTGGTTAAAGCGGTTTTCATCATACCAGGGTTGTTACTGCCGTGGGAGTCATGACATTTTTGACATTCTACCTTCGAAAACGGCACATGTGCATATCTTTCATTTAATTCCTTCTCAGTCTTGCCATGACAAGTGAAACAAATCTTTTTCTCAGACGCCTTCAGATAAAACTGATATTGAGAGGCATGGGGATTGTGGCAGGCAGTACAGCCCTTATCCTTTATTGGTGCATGTAAGCTGCTTACCTTTAATACACCTTCCTTCTTTTTATGGCAGCTTATGCATAGTTCGTTTCTGGACATAAGGGTAATTTTTGGATAATCTGTCGCATGCGGGCTGTGACAGCTCTGACATTTGCCTTCATCAAGGGGGCGGTGTCTGTATGCCTCTTTAAATCCGCTCTCCTCTTTCTTGTGACATGTATAACACAGCTTGCCATCCGGGGCAATAACATCAAGTGGATTAGGATCGGTCACTGGCTTATGGCATGAAGCGCACTGCCCCATATTTAACGGGGCATGAACCGATTCCCTGAGCAATTTATCATTTGTCGAGCTGTGAGGGGTGTGACAGCCTGTGCATTTACCCCTCTGAACAGGATAATCTTTATGCGCCTTTCTGAATTTGTCCGCTGTATAGCTATGGCATGACTGGCAAAGTTCCACCTCTTCTTTTATGAGATTATCTTTATACTGAGAGCCGTGAGGTGCATGACATATCAGACACCCGTCGGCAAGGGGTTTATGTCGTTTGGCGCGCATAAAAGTTGCTTGTTTATGACAGGTAAAGCATTGCTCACTGCCTGTCTTTTTCAGAAGAGACTTATTTTCTGAGGCATGAGGATTATGGCAGGGGACACACTTCCCCTGCCTCAATGCAGTGTGCACATTGGCCGTCTTATCCATATTTAGTGCCATTTGTGTATGGCATATATAACAGAACTTTCTTTCCTCCCTTTCCTTAAGGGATAAAACAGCAATCTTTCCGTGACGGAGATGACATGCCTCGCATTCACGTTTGCCCATCGGCGAATGGACATATTTCTTCTGCAACTCATTTAATTTTGCCTTGTGACAATCCAGACAGGGCTTTGCCTCAAATCCCCTTCTTCTCACAGTCTCAGGGGCGCAAGTAGAGATAAGACTGGAAATAAAAAGTACAAAGACAAGTCTTAAGATATTATTTATTATAGGTTTAGTCATTCCTTTTAATATTATACTTTATCACTTAACAATTATTCTCTGTCAAGAAAAAAATTACCTTTGCAATCTTTCTTCGAGTGCTCTAACTTCCTCGTCATAGATTTCTATCTTCGCCTCTTTTTTCAACTGATTTACATACTCGTTATTCAGGGTGTTAATCTGCTCAGCATAGCAGGCCCTGTAAACATCGCCTTTAACCTTATTGAATTCTTCTACCACTTCCTCGGTCTTTCCCTGCAACCTGACTATCCTATATTGGGAATCGATTTTAATTACAGGGCTTATATCCCCCGGTTTTAGAGTAACTACAACCTCCCTTAAAGGCCCAGGTAATTCTGCCCCGGTGAGCCATCCAGCATCTCCACCCTTTGACCCTGCAGAATCGGTAGACCTTCTCTTTGCTACCCATGAAAAATCAGCGCCGTTCTGCAGGTTATTCAATACCTCCCGGGCCTCATCTATGGTCTTTACTGTAATCTGCTGGATTTTATAAGTGGCGGGTTTGATAAAACTCTTTTGATGACTTGAATAGTAGTCTTCTAATGTCTTATCTGAGATCATAACTCTGGGTATTATTATTCTTTTGATAAATGTATTTTTGAGAAGCTGATTTTCATAAAGATACAACATCTTCTTTAAATCAGGGCTATTTTCGTAATGGCGGCAGAGTGCCTCATGGTCCACTAGCTTGCGGTCAATCCAGCTTTTAAGGATATCCTCGCTTGATTTCCTTGTGCCGGGTGTAATCCCGGCTGCAAAATCCCCAGCCGTCAGAACTGAGCCGTTTACCTCAGCCAGAGGCCTTTCATCCCTTGACCACTTCTCTATCTCCTTGCCTTCTCCCCCGACTTTAATAGCAGAAAGAAGCTCTCTATCAATCTTTATGGCTGCCCGCTCACAAAGAAACTTAAGATATTCATCACTGCGTTCCTTTTCCTTCAGTTTTCTGATTGATCTTTCTATATTTCTTCTCTCTATTTCAAGTTCCTCCTCAGGCGCATCTTTCCTGTTAATTAATTTTACTATGTAATATTTGTCCATCATTTTTATAACATCACTGATTTCTCCGGGTCTCAAAATTACAACAACCTCATCTATATAAGCTGGCAGAGAATTTCGTTTAAGAACAACCTCGCCTCCGTCTTTTTTTGAGATATGTGTGGAGTATTTCCGTACGAGTTCTTTGAAATCTTCACCCTTTTTCAGTTGTTCTGATATATCCTTAGCATCTTCTTCTGAACCTACCTCGATAATGCCCAGTGTAAACCGCTCATAATTTTTCTTGTAGTAGTTCAGGATATCATCTTCTGATACCGAAACCTTCTTTGTGATCTCCTCATTATATAGTCTCACAACAGATTCCCTCAGTATGTATGCCTGAATAGCCTGTTTTACCTCTGGATACTGATCCATGCCCATACGGCGGGTCTCATCTATAATCAACCTATCATCTACCATCTTCTGCACATACTGTGATAAATTCAGGGTACCTGCAGAGGAAAGGTCTTCTTTGCGGTGAGATATACTTAATGAATATTTCAGATCTCCTTCAGTAATTGGCTCGCCATCTACAACCGCTAATATATTTTCCTTTTGTAAAAGAGATGCGCAGCCACCCACAAAAACAGTAAACAGTAAACAGTAAACAGTAAACAACAAGATACTTCTGTTTATTGAGTTTATTGGGTTCATTGGGTTTTTAGTCATTTATAATTGGTCAATAGTCAGTGGTCATTGGTCATTATTTTGTCATTATAAAGAAGTCAGTGGTCATTGGTCAATGGTCATTGTCTTCTTAATGACCATTGACCAATGACTAGGGTCTGCGACAAATTTATTGGTAAGTTTACAGTCAAAAAGTACATCTGAAGCTTCCCCCTTAGGTTAAGGGGGATTGAGGGGGTTACTTTAAATGTTTCTAAACTGCATTGAAGTAACTCCCCCTTACCCCCTCTTATCCCAAGAGGGGGTACATTTAATTGTCTAATTTCTGCTGAGATGAAATACGATTACCAATAAATTTGTCGCACACCCCATTGACTGTTGACTTTTGACTGTTTACTGCCATTTTGCCTTACCCATTTCCTTTACTAATCTTGAAATAACCTTATATGCTACATTCTCTGCCGACCTTATCTTACCAAAATCAAGTATAATTATACCATCGTCGCCATTGAGCTGATGGCTATTATACCATAAAATCCTATTTTTCCGTGCATCTATCAGTCTGGCGCTTATAACCGCTTCGGGGGGAAGGTTACCTTCCTCTTCCCTGTAAAGCTCAACCGTTCCTACTATAATTCCGTCTACCCCCAGGGATTTTGATATGGCCTCTGTGTTTCTGAGGTCTAACTCTCCTTTACCTCTGACCCTTAAATCCACTACCAGACGCCTGACTTCACCATATTCTACTGTCACAAATCCTTTATTCTTAAATAGCTCCACTATAAACATATAAGTGGCTATCATACCCATGTCTTTAATCTTGCTTTTGTTTTGAAACGGCATTACAGCAATCCTGTAAGTTGACTCTATCTCCTTGTAAGGCGGCGTGATACTGAAGGACTTAAGTAATTTATCTATGACCTTGGAGGTAAGTCTGTCTATGGTTCTTACTCTTCCAAGTCCCAAGACTGTTGCGAAATCCTCTCCTGTAGCAGATGCATGATTTGCCCATAAGACAGCGCCATCTGAAGAATTAATCAGGCGGGCTGAAAATCCGACTCGTGGATTCTCTCCAGGAAAAAATGAATTAATAGACCCTACCAAAACAGCCTGCACATTCAATTCCTCTCCGATTTTCCGGGCTATATCCCTCGAAATGTAACCAGTGGATCTGATTCTTTCTTTGAGCAAAAACCTGTTCAGGGTATTTTCATCTACTACCTCTAATCCCTT
>PEUB01000114.1:28429-28690 GCA_002780895.1 Nitrospirae bacterium CG02_land_8_20_14_3_00_41_53 | reverse complement strand
GGCATAATAGATGCAAGGGCATTTTTATCCTCTGTTAGATTCTCAAAAGGAAAGATGGCTATTTTTGTTAATCCCCCCTTAGTAAGGGGGGACACAGGGGGGTTAGGGGGATTGGTTGTCTGGGCAGCGTAACCTAAACTAATAGCAAAAAGCAAAGAGCTAAGAGCTAAGAGCAAAGAGTTTATTGGGTTCATTGAGTTTCTTGAGTTTCTTGGGTTTATTGGGTTCATTGAGTTTCTTGGATCGTTTTTCTTTTTTTAT
>PEUB01000114.1:0-28400 GCA_002780895.1 Nitrospirae bacterium CG02_land_8_20_14_3_00_41_53 | reverse complement strand
CACACCCCTGAAAATCATAACTCCCCTTTTTCCCCTCTTATCTTAAGAGGGGATACCGGCATAACTCCCCTTTTTTCCCTCTTATCTTAAGAGGGGATACCGGAGGCAGGGGCATTATCTTAAGAGGGGGATAACACCTACACAAAAGCCGGAAGAATCGAAATTTTTCACTTGAATTAATGGCTTCATAAACCATATTTACCAGAATTCTTGCCTTTTTCCAACACTATAAGTCTTCAAACCTTTCAATTTTTATAACCCAAGAAACTGTGTAAACCCAAGAAACCCAAGAAACTCAAGAAACTTTTAATATTTATAAAGCGTCTGGAGGGCCTCCCTTACCACCTTCAATGTGGTCTCGCTCATGGTTTCTGCACGGGCACCAAAATGTCTTGCCATGAAACCAGCCCCACCACGCGTCCTTGTGGCTGACCAGATAATACTGCCAGAACTTGTATCAGCCATCATCAGGGTAATGGTCACCTCCGGGGCAGAGATATTTCCCATCCTCGCCTCCCCGTATTTCTCAACTGCGCCCAGAATAACAGCCTGAACCTTGAGGGCCTTCCCTAATGCCTTTATCTGTTCAGCATTCAGGGACTGGCCTGGTTTGAGTTTAAGGTTCTCAACCGCAGCCATTGCATCTCCAGGAACCACCACATCAACAAGACCCGAGGCTAATAGCTCACTGATAATTACATGTCTAACGGCATCACCAGCAAATCTCTCGTTAGTAAGATTATCCAGAGGCAATACTGCTACCTTTTTAATAAAACTGAAGTCTACATCAGGGTTGATGTAAAAAGAAGAGACACCTTTACCACCACAGCCCAGAATAAAAATCAGCAAAGTACATAGAGCAGAGAGCAAAATTAACGTCAAACGGTTACGAAGCCCGTTTCGTTTATCGGTCACGTAATTCGGCTTTTTCACGTTACCGTCACACGTTGCCGATACGTGCATCGTTACCGTAGCCTTAACCGTGTCTTTTTTAGAATAATGTATCAATGGCTTCTTTTACCACCTTCCTGGCCGCTTCACTCAGTGTGATGCCTTCTGAACCAAAATGCCTGGTCCAGAAACTGGCACCACCTGCAGTATGCCGCACTGACCAGACAATATCTCCTGAAGATGCCTCAAGCAATATTAAATGAATAGTGACCTCCGGATAAGTGACTGAAATCCCCCTGCTTATCCCGAAGGTCTCTACCGAACCCATCATCACTGCCTCTACACTTAGTGTTTTCCCCATGTCCTGTATTTCTGTAATCTTTATAGAACCAAGTGACCTAACCTTTGACTCTCTCAGAACCCTTGTTACCTCACCAGGTTCAATCACGTCAATACCTCTTAACAGCAGCTCAGTAATTACTACCCTCCTGACCTTTTCCCCTGCATACTCATCGGATGTAAAGTTTCCCATTGGTAAAACAGCTACTCTTCTAATATTGCTGATATCAGTTTTTGGCCTGATATAATGCTCTGGCCCACCACAACCGTAAATAAAAATCAGCACAGAGCAGAAAACAGAGAGCAATAATCCCCCCACCCCCCCTTTAGAAAAGGGGGGTAAGGGGGGATTTGAGCAAAGAGCTAAGAGCAAGAAGTTTACATGGTTTCTCGGGTTCATTGAGTTTATTGAGTATCTCACTAATATTCTATTGCAAAGGTCTTTTCTAACCTCCTCGTTACAGGATTGACCTTAAAACCTAAAACCTCTAAAGCAGTATAACCGAGGAGAACCTTTTCACCATCCTCAGAGAGTGCAACTAAGATCGGCCTTTTTACCCCCTCCATTTCCAGCTCGGCTAAAGCCAACTTTCTCTCTACCACTCTGCCATCGCTGAGTTCCACTTCAGTTGTGTATTGAGCCTCCAGTCCAATCTTTTCACCAATTGCTTTCGGTATCTTGGTAAAAGTCGCCCCTGTATCTACCAATAATTCGATGGTAGTTGAACCAAGTCTTCCATAAATTCTAACGGTGGTAACTGTTTCTCCCATATTTCACCTCTTCAGTTTTTCGTCATTCGGTTACGATAATTATCACTGAATTCATAGAATTCTTTATTTTTTAAGTATAACCCAAGAAACTGGGCAAACTCAATAAACTATGTAAACCCCAAAATTGCCGATAGAAAGGTGTCATTGCGAGGCGAAGCCGAAGCAATCTCATTCCTAAGGGGATTGCCACGGTCGAAACGACCTCGCAATGACAGGTAAATCAATGAGTTTAATCTTCTATCGTCAAATTTCGTATAAACGGTTAAAAATTACCAGAACCTGCAAGTTAAATTTCCACCCAGACTATAAGTTTCGGTCTTTTTCTCGCTCACATTACGTGTGTAGGTAGAGGTAATCTGGGCATCTATAAACTTAGTTATATACCACATCGCATAACCACCGAGCGAATCAGTAGTTGCTGATTCTGGTTCAGTACTGCTGTGCTGATAATTTAAATTCAGCCTTATAACCGGCAGGGGAAGCCAGTCCACTAAAAATCCCTCAGTGGTAGATGTATTGCCATCAGCATCTGAGACCCTGAAGCTACCTGAAAGATTGATGAACTGACCGGGCCTGTAGGTAACTGTCATACTGCCATCCTTTGAACTGGAGGACGAACCATCCGACGATGTCCAGCTAAAACCATACGTAAGGCTTCCGTACAGTTTCTTTGTAAGAGGTGCATCAAGCGTACCCCTGATAGATCTGGTAGAGGATTGGGTATCTGTTGCATATGTTTTTGATTGTGTGTATCCAATATCAGTAATCATATTGACATCCCTGTAAGGCCTCGAGCCTATGCTTAACAGATATGAATCGCTCGTGGATTGTTTCTCATCAAAACTGTAACTATCACTCCTGTTTAATGATAGTGTTGTATCGAGGGTTGGCAAAGGGGATGAGCTGAATGAGAGGGAATATGTATTGGAGCTGACATCTGTTTCCCCTTTATTGTCAAACGCCTCACTTCCTGAAAAGCGTAATGTTGTAACAAGCAGTCTATGGGGCACCCATGTAGAGCTGGCATTATAAGATCTCGAGACATTACTTGTCAGCTTCTCACCCTGGCCTGATCTGGTTTTACTGAATATATTAGTAAAAATGCCACCTATAGAATCTAAGAATGACTCAGGGCTCTGGTCAGCCCTGTTTATAAAATAACCAAAAGAAAAACTCAGATTGCCTGTGGCCCTCAGACTGGCATTGAGGTTAAGTCCCTGTGTATAGAATATAGACGTATCAGTTTTGCCTGTCTGTGGAACTACGTCTGTTCCATATGCCTCGATTTCTGTCACTAAAACGTCAGTTATTCCAATCGCATTAACAGTCTTCATATTGATCACTTTGAAATACAAGGCTTTCTGGGAGGTAGAAAACCTTATCTCGTAGCGATATATATTGTTCAGTGTATCATGTGGAGATACCGTCACACTCAGGATGGGTATTTCTTCTGTCCATGTCCCGATTTGATTAAAATTACTCTTATAGACTTTCCAGTTGCTCACGTTCGTGAGATTGGTATCCGGGGTAACATTTTTGTTCACATAAATATATAATCTGTCCACAGACTTTTCGGAAGATACCCAGATGCCAATATTATGGAATTTCTGAGTACCAATATTGATTTCGGTTATCCCGGTGTTATAATTATTATCAATTAGGGAGCCCTGAGACGGTAGCATATTATCCACATTTGGTTGAAGTGGTGTGCCACTGGCATGCAGTCCACCAAGTGGTGTCCTCTTGAAGACCACACTGCCGGTTTCGGTCACAAACTGCTGGCTTTTGTCACGTACATAATTCCCCTGATAGCCTGCTGATACGTTGACCCTTCCGCTCCAGAAAGACTTGTTATAACCCAGGTTATACGACCCATTGAGGTCATCAGTTGTGGATTTTGATACCGTACTTATCTCGTTAATACCATGCGTGTAAGTAAGATTGTATGAAAGGTTCAATTCCCTGTATGAAAACCTATAAGCAGAAGTACCGGAATATGTGGTATTCGTAGTGTCTATCTGTCCGGGTGAGAGATAGTCAAAATTCCTCTGTCTGTCAAATTGAAGGGATAAGGATGGTAATTCATAAGGTGATACATCAAGGCGTAAATAATAATATTCATTAGTTTTCCTGCTGTCGTCACTCAGGTGAGCAGTTGACCACTGTTCCTGACGGCGATAGCCAGCATTCAGCCCATACATAGGGTTCCGAAGGGAAATATCTAATGCCGGCTCCATTACCCTCTGGCAAGTGAATGTGGTTTTACCTTCAGAGTCAGTAGAATGGGCATCTGACAGGGTCGTCCTGAGATACAACTGATAAGAAAGCACAGGGGTGATTGATTTATCCAATCGCAGGTAATAATTTTGAAAAAGGCTGTCAGAGGTTCCTGTTTTCTTACCATCTTCAAACTGTTCTGTATTACCATAATTTAAGTTCAGCCATCCACTGGGACCTTCGGCAAAGGCAGAAGAGCAAAAAAAAAGCAAATAGCATAGAGCGTAGAGCATAGAGCAAAAAGCGTATAGCATAGAGCGAAGAGCATAGAGTCTCATGCTCTTTTTCCTTTGCTCCGTACCATTTGCTCATTGCTCATTGCCCTTTGCTCTTTGCTCATCGCTAATAAGGAAACATTGCTATTCCATAAGGTTTTTTACCAACGGGAATAACCCGCTCTTCCCTCTTCGTAGTTTTATCTACTACCGAGACGGTATCTGAACCCCTGTTGACCACGTACAATTTTCTGCCTTCCGGGTCTGAAATAAAGGATCTTGGAGAATTCCCTACGGTTATAGTACCCATTACGGGAACCATTGTCTCTCGCAGGGTCCCAAAATCTTCTGAAAAAGGCCTGATAATCATTATCTCGCCGGGGAATTCCTTTAAAAGATAAATCCTGTCAAGGTCCGGATCGGCAATAACCCCTATGACAGATGTTCCAACATTGATAATAGCACTGAGAGCTCCGGTCTTATTACCTTTGATAATCTGCAGGATATCTATAACAGAGAGATTGTCGAAGTTATAGTTCGCTACGTAAACCTTCGCTCTTTGATAGTCCACAGCAAGCGCTATAGGATTCCATTCCACATTTACATTAATAACATCTTCAAGCCTGCCTCTCAGTATATCCATCATCAGAACAGAGATATTCTTAGAATTTTTATTTACTACATACACATTGAGAAATCTTTCACGGTAACTCTTTAAAAGATTAATGTCTGTGAAACTGAGAAACCTTGTCCCCGATGTGCTTTCTATCAGTGGGTCCACTGCCACTGCTATAGGCCCACTTCCTACACCTATCCTTTCTATCTCCTGCTGAGTTAAGGGATCAATAACAGACACTGTATTTGATCCATAATTGGTTACAAAGATAAGTTCCTTTTCAGGCGATATCCTGACTACTGCTATACCTTCTGGTTCCCTGCCAAACCTTATTGGTATCTCAAGCTCCACTTTATTAACAGTGGGGTCAATCACAGAGACGCTGTTAGAACCTGAATTCGCTACATAAACCCTCGGTCGCTCCTTACTCAGGCTTGTTGCAATACCCCTCGGCTTTCTTCCTACCATTACAGTTGCTACTACTTCACCTGATTGTCTGTTAATCACAGAGACATTATTTGAACCTTCATTGGTTACATAGATAAGCAGGGTGCTTAATTCTGGAACCTGGCCTTTAACAGAAAATACCGGACTGAACATGTATCCATCAACAACAGACGCATCCGCATTCCAGTTCAAGAATAACGATGTATTCTGGTTTTTATTTACTGTAATATCTATGACTACCTTTATCCCCTCAGGAGGCAATGCTAAACTTGCCATCTTACCTTTTCTCTTAATTGAGGCCTGCTTTACTATAAGCTGAAGTTTTTTGTATCTACCCTCGGGCAATGTCCTTTCACCGAGAAGCATCTGGCGGCCTGTCATAGCGATGGAATTTATATTCAGAGGGGTACCCATAATCTCCCTGTATGTTCCATCCTCTGACATAATATTAACTGCTGTCAGATTAAACGTAATATCCTGAGAAGTCTTATCAGGTCCATTCAGAAAGATAGTAACCTGGCCGTTTGAGGTCCCCGGTGATTCTATATATTCCTGAACTGAAGCACAACCTATCCAAAAAACAAGCAAAAAGCATAGAGCGTAGAGCATAGAGCTTAGAGCAAAGAGCTTAGAGCAAAGAGCGAAGACTTTAGAGCCGCCAGCTAAAAGCCTAAAGCTAATAGCTAAGTTCTGAGATTTTTTATAAAACCGCTTATCATTCGACATAAATCCTCAAGTTCTGACAAGATTTTTTGTTTAACGTGATTTTGTATATATTCTCTTTTTTCGAAAAGAATCATCATATTTGCATTTTCAAAACATGACCTTTTAGCAATATTTAAAAATTGAACAAATTCCTTTTTGGAATTACTTCCCGAACCTTCTGCTATATTATTTGATATTGATAGAGCAGCTCCTCTTAACTGCTCAGCAAATTTATATAACTTTTTCCTTTCAAGATCATCAGAAATATCAAACAATTTTTCTGCAATCTCTATTGATTTTTTCCATATCTCTAAATTCTCAAATCTAAACATTGTATCTTCTGTTTTTGCTCTTTGCTCTAAGCTCTAAGCTCTTTGCTATTCTTTCGGTTGAAAAACCTCTATCCTGTCATTAAAGGTATCTGCGATCAGTACCCTGCCTATTGGGTCAACAGATATATATCTCGGATACTGGAACCATCCTTCTCCCCAGCCCAGACCACCAAATTCAAAAAGATATTTGCCATCCTTATCGTAGACGGATATTGTATGACGCATATAATCTACCACATACATCCTTCCGTTGCGATTATCTATACCTACTGCCTGAGGTCTGCTCAGCTTGCCAGTGCTCCCTCCCTTCTCACCGAATCTAAAAAGAAATTTCCTATCCTCATCATACACATAGATGTGTCCTTCTTCCTCGCTGACAAGGTATATCCTTCCAGCTTTATCCAGGGTCACATAGTTTAATTTTATCTTTCTGCCTTCTTCCTCAGGCGATATTATCTCTAAAAGCTGACCCTGATTATTTAGAATTAGGGCACCAGGAAAGTAGAGGCCGGCTACATAGATATTCCCATTTTTGTCAGTAGATAGACGATAAGGGATAAACGAATCAGCCTCTTCAAACCCCTTTAAATAGATATCACGCTCCCACTTAAGGCATGCATTAAAGACCGAAATCCTGTGTCTCGGATTATCCTTTGTAGCGCCCTGAGCAACATAAAGATTACCTTCAGCATCCACTGTTAAACCCTGTGGTGACTCAATGCCATCCCTTTTACTGAGTGTAAAGATGGGGAAAAAATCTGATGTATAAATGATAATCCTGCTCTGGCTGATAACATAAATCTCATTCCTGACTGGTTCTGCAAATACTAAAGAGGGGAAAGACAGCCTGCCTTCTTCTTCATCCTCAGTTATGACATTAAGATAGGCTACAGGAGGTTGAGCATACAGTTTATGAGGAATAAAGAGCACCTGGCTAAGAGCTAAGAGCATAGAGCATAGAGTTAAAAGCAATAAGCGGCTACGGTTAAGGTTACGATGCCCGTTTCGTCCTACGGTTACGTAATTCGGCTCCATTACGTTACCGTTTGACGTAATTGATACAGGCTGTGTTGTGCCGTGACCGTTTGACATCTCCTTTGCTAATAGCTCTTTGCTCGTTGCTTTGCTATCTTTAGAGCGGATATTTTGCTTATTAAAAACGCTATAACTACAGCAAATCCTATAGATGGCAGGTACAAGCGGTGTTCAAAAATAACATCGTATATCACAATGAAGCTCGATGTTACTGATAAGGTAACGAAAAACCATATAATCCCGAAAGATATCAATCTTGTTCTGCGAAATAACCAGATGGCCACAACAATAATTGAGGCCAGCAGGACAAAAAAGAACATAGTTGGTAAGTCAATATTCCTTGTTATTGGCCAATCATAATCTAAGTTAAGATTTGCAGGTATAAAAAGCAGTTTGATATAGTATGGAATGACATGAAGCTGCGTCAGAAAATATTGGAAGGATGTAATAGGACCTTCCTGCGGCATAGGAACCCCTTTTGCATAATCAAAGGAGACATAAGCCTGTAATCCTGAAAAGCTTAAATATAACACAATGGCTAACGTAGAAAACATGGCTAAATGAATCTTATAATGGCCTTTGAGCACCTTCCAGTCTCCATCAGAGATAAAGTAAAAATCATAGATAAGCAGCATTAATGGTAGTGTAGCTGCTTCCTGTTTTGTTCCCATTCCAAGACAAGATGCAAGAAAGGCACCAACCAAAAAGGGCTTAGAGCTATGAGCATAGAGCATAGGGTTTTCACTCTTAGCACTTTGCTCTTCGCCCTTTGCTAATAACTCTTCGCCCTTTGCTATTTGCTTAAAGGCTTTTACGAAAAGAAGCAAAGCAAGAAGATAAAATGTTGTTGCAAGGACAGAAGAACGACTTACAATATATGTTACTGCCTGAGTCTGGATTGGATGTGCAATAAATATCAAACTGGCGTATAAAGGCAATCTGAAGTTTATTGAGCTAATAGCGTAGGGCATAGAGCCTGGAGCATAGAGTCTCCCGTCATTTGTTTCTTGACCTTTACTCTTAGCTCTTAGCTCTTTGCTCATTGCTTTAACCGGGTTAATCGTCCAGAGTAAGATAAAATAAAGCATTATACCATTGACTATATGCAGCACGAGATTCACTAAATGGTAGCCGAATACATTAAGCTTTCCGAAATAATAATTCAAAGCAAACGTCAAATCCAGAATAGGTCTTGTTGAGGTTGAAAAAATCTCTTTTAAATCAAACCGATGGATTGCATAATTTTCTACAATTGCAGGGGTATCATCAAAATGGAATGAGGCATCAAAAGTATTTGAGTAGATAACTGTTGCCAGAGTGGCTATCAGAAAAATGCTCAACATATTTTTCTTTGCATCAGAGAGTTTATTTATCATGACTTTTAATTCTATTTAAGATTGTAAGGGTGTGTCAATATGATTTTGCAGCATCTTGCCTGTCTATGAAGAGATGCGTGAGGAATTAAGCTACGCAAACGCTAAAAGGGGCAAGAGTATTTTCTGACTTTACTTTTCACTTATCTTTAATAAAGCAACCTGCTGGGCAAGCTCTTTGACCTGCCTCCTCAGTTTTGTAGTCTTTACAGAGGAATAAAGGTTAATCAGGATTACAATCACAAGACCAAAGATGAATATTGTTGTAGTTTGAGCTGTTGCACCTATAAGATGTGTCACCCATTCAAGGAGATCCTGCCAGAGCACAAACACAACTATTCCCAGTCCTATTATAAGCCATAGAAAAGAATCCTCCTCTTCAAGCCTTCTTCTCCTTACCATCTCTAATATCACAACAAAAATGCCTACGCCCATAGCCAATGCAAAAATCCTTTGATGAAATGTCATACCCTCCCCTCCCCTCTGCCTCTTAAAAGTGTAACGAGTATTGAAAGAAGCATCTTGAATGTATAATAAAAAGGCTTAAGCCCGCTGTGCATTGATACCTTCCCAACCGACCTCTTCATTGCTGCTGGAACCTCGCTGAACTTAATACCTCTCCTGTGAAGCATTATTATTACATCTGCGTCAGGATAGTCCACTGGATATGCGTCGCTCGCATAAAACTTCATCACCTTACTGTTAAGTGCCTGAAATCCAGATGTGGGGTCTGTTACCCTCTTGCCGGTAAATATAGATGCGATAAATGCAAAGAAGAACATACCGATTCTTCTGATAAACGGCGCCTTGTAATTACCCCTTCTGAGAAACCTGGAGCCTATAGTAATATCTACCTCGTCCTTAAGGACAGGTTCAATTAGAGACTGTATCGCTGAAGGGTCATGCTGACCATCAGCATCCATCTGAACAGCAAATTCATAATCTTTAGTCAGGGCATATTTGTAACCTGTCTGAAGCGCCGCACCATAACCGAGGTTAAAAGGGAGTTCCACTACTGTCGCACCTGCCTCGCTTGCCTCATTAACAGTATTGTCTGTTGAGCCATCGCTGACAACAATGATATCCGCATTACAGAATTTTCTGATGCCGGCAATGGTAGAAGCAATCCTTTCAGCCTCATTATAGGCAGGGATTATAACAATAAAGTTATGTAGCTCATAGCTCATAGCTATTTTTATACAAAGGGATTTTTAATCCTCAACCCATTAATGACCTGACCATCTGATAAATCTTCTGAAAGCAGCACACTTGCATTGCCTTTTATAGCAGCCTGTATAATCATAGAGTCCCAGAATGAATATTTGTGCTTTTGGTGAATATCTATAGCTTCCAATATGCTCTCTCCGTCATTGATAATTACTTCCCACCTTAAAAGATCTTTAACTATCTCTTTTGCTGATTTTAGATCCAGAGGTTTAGGAATTTTACTTGTCACAATAGCAAAAAATTCCTGCAATACCTGGGTGCTGATAACGCCAAGTCCGGATTGCCACAAGTCTTCAATAATCTTAACAGATGCTTTATGTCTTTCCTCAGAAGAAACAGTATAAGCATAAATAATGATATTCGTATCTATAAAAACTTTACCTTCTTTCATGAATTTCCTCTCTTGAAATTGTAAGACGGCCTTTTATTCCAAAATCAAATCCTTTCCTCATGAGTCTTATTTGTCTCTCTTTTGCCTCTTTATAGCCTGTAGTCTTTCTGATCTTCTCCTCAAGAGATTCCTTCAAGAATGCACTAAGAGACTTATCTTCTTTAGCTGCTAATGTCTTGGCCTGTTTTAACAACAACCTTGGTAATGACAAAGTAACATTCTGTCTCTCCATCTGAAACCTCCTTCCAATGAACTACCCCGCAGCATAGCTGCGAGGAATTCTTTTCATTAACACTGATTTATGTATATCACATATTTACGTGATTTGTCAAAATGTGTCTTAAACTTCGGGGTAACGTCAAAGTCAGCCCCAGTTTGTCATTCCCGCAAGCGAAGCGCGTCGGGAATCTTTCTTTAACCCCCCTCTGTCCCCCCTTAAATTAAGGGGGGATGAAGGGGGGTTACCGGACAAGCCGGAATGACAGGCAAAAAGTATAAAAACGAAGAAACGACTTTTACAGCAATGAATTAGCTTTAACAATGACATTGCCCTGCTCAAACTTGCTAACGGGGACACTTATATTCGGTGTATAATGAATATGTGATTTGGTCAAAATTTTGTCTTATTGTCAAAATAAAAAATGGCTGAAATTGTTCTTGTCACACCACCAGTTACACTTGAGGAAAGATACGGTAAGCTTTCAGGGGCAGCCAATACCCTTCCATCACTCGGTATCCTCTACCTTGCTGCCATGCTTAGAAAAGAAGGGCATTTGGTTTCTGTTATAGAGGCATCTTCTTTAGGACTTTCCCTCAAAGAATTGATAGGAGAAATAGTAAAAAATAAACCAGAATACCTGGGTATATCCTCTACCACCCTTTCAATCTTTCATGCATCTGCACTTGCCGATGAAATAAAGAATATAGACAGAAACATCAAAACTATCATTGGAGGACCGCATCTTACTGCTATCCCTGAAGAAACAATGAGACTTTTTGAATCCTTTGACTTTGGTGTGATAGGCGAGGGCGAGGAAACCATAAGGGAGCTGATAAATTCCCTCGATCAGAGAGGGAAAATCTCAGGTGTCTCAGGTATTATTTTTCGTGATGGAGACCGCATTGTAAGGACTGCTCCACGAATATTTTTGGATGACCTCGATAAACTCCCTTTCCCTGCATGGGATATTCTCAAAGACTTCCCTGATAGATATCATCCACCACCATTTCGTTTCAAAAACCTCCCTGCAGTTTATATAGTCACAACCCGCGGTTGTCCATATAAATGTATCTTCTGCGACCGTTCTGTATTTGGCAATAAATGTCGGGGGCACAGTACTGAATATGTACTTGAACTGATAGAATATCTTTATAAAAAATTTAACATAAGGGAGATATTGATTGAGGACGATACCTTTGTGACCTTTAAAAAAAGGCTTATTGAAGTATGTGAAGGTATAATCAGGCGAGGTATTAAGATAAGCTGGTCCTGTCTTGCAAGGGCAGATGCTGTAACACCTGAGATTCTAAATTTGATGAAAAGAGCAGGCTGCTGGAGCATAAGTTATGGAATCGAGACAGGGGATGAGGAGGTAATGAAGTTTATAGGAAAGAATATCACTCTCGATAAGATTGAACAGGCTGTAAAATGGACAAAAAAGGCAGGTATATTTTCAAAAGGCTTTTTTATATTAGGACATCCTGTTGATACCTATAATACAATTAAAAAGACGATTGATTTTGCCCTGAGATTACCACTCGATGATATAAGTGTAAGCATGATGACACCGTTCCCTGGAAGCAAGCTTCATGAGATTGCCTCACAGTATGGAGAATTTGAGGATAACTGGAAGAAGATGAATGAATTGGATGTGGTATTTGTTCCAAAAGGTTTGACAAAAGATGACCTCAAAAGATACTCAAAAGAGATGTTCAAAAGATTCTATCTCAGACCTAGAATTGTGCTCAATTATATGAAAAGGATAGCAGAGAATCCCAAGGGGCTGCCCTATTATTTAAAGGGGTTTACAGCATTTTTGAAGGAGATTACATTCTGAAGATTGGGATAAACGTCTGTTTTATCATTGAGTATTATCCACCTCATATTGGTGGGGGAGAAACCTTTTTCAAAACACTTGCGGAGGGATTGGTAGAGCATGGCCATCAATGTGATGTTATCACATGCAGACTTCCAGGCGCTGAGAAATATGAGGTTAAAAATGGTGTTAGAATTTACAGGGTAAGCGTTCCAAGGTTTGCTGACCGTTACTGGTATACATTTCTCTCAATATACAAGTCAATTAAAGTCTCCCGTGACGCTGATATAATCCATACAATGACATACAATGACATACAATGGGGCTTTACCTGCGTGGCTTGCATCAAAGATTAATCGGAAACCGATTGTCATGATGGCACATGAAGTTTTGGGCAAAAAATGGTATGAGTTTGGTTTTAATCCATTTGCAGCAATCCTATACCGGTTTTTTGAGTGGTCTGTGCTTTCTTTAAAATATGATGCCTATCCTTGTAATTCAAAAAATACAATGAAATCGCTTAAAGAGTGGGGAATTCCTGTTGAAAAGCTGCATCTCATTTACCCAGGTATAGATTACAAATTATTTGACTATAGAAAAGAGGAGAAAAGACAGAAGATAAGAGAGAGGCTTGGTGTTAAAGACAATACATTTCTTTACATGTACCATGGAAGGCCGGGTATGATAAAAGGTATAGAATACCTCGTAAGGTCTGTACCAGAGATTAAGAAGCGGATACCAAAGTCGCGGCTTCTTTTAATCCTTGCTAAGAAACCTGCTGGTAAGTATCGTGAAATAACTGAAATAATACAAAAGGAAGATCTTGATGTAATATTAGTTGATCCACTCCCTCAGGAAGAACTCCCTTACTATATCGCTGCAAGCGATTGTGTTGTTGTCCCTTCTTTAAACGAAGGTTTTGGGTTTACTTGCGTTGAGGCATGCGCAATGAGAAAGCCGGTTGTTGCAACAAATGTTGGCTCTCTTCCTGAAGTAATTTCTGGAAAGTATGTGATAGTTGAACCTAAAAATCCAGAAGAACTGGCAACAGGTGTTGAAAGGATCTTCAAAGGCGAGTGCAATAAAAATGATGAAAAACGTTATGAATGGGAAGATACTATAAAAAAGCACATAGTTGTTTATACGAAACTACTTGAGAATTAGGAATTATATATCAGTTTTGTCTCTGCATTACAACAAAATGGTTGTCTAAACCTTCAAAAGGCGTAAAAATTCCTTAAAAGAGTCTGAAAAAGTTACTATTAAGGAATTATCAAATAGATATCTGTCCTTTATCCTTCTTTTTCTCTGAACCTCTTCCCGTTTGGATATCATCTTAGGCATATATCTTAAAAAAGAACAATATGCCTTGATCATTGATAGGGCTAAATTGAATTCAAACCTTGCAAGAAAATAAAGGGTCTTTAATATATGGAAGAGAAATGAAAAAGACAAGGGTAAAAGCATATTATGAGTCTCATAGTTTTTAATTATGTTGAAAAGGGAATTTCTGGTTCCATAAAAAACCTTCAAAAGTACATGACGGTACACCCCTGAAGTACCACTGAATTTATGATAAACTACAGAATTAGGAACATATACCACCCTCTTTCCGTAAAGCCAGTACCTCCAGCAGATATCTGTATCCTCTAAATACATGAAATAATCTTCGTCAAAACCACCAAAACTTAAAAACTCCTCTCTCCGTACCATCGCCGCAGCAGCACATACACATCCTTTATTACTGGAAGTATTGTACTTTTCTGAGTCCTCATCCATAAACCCTATATCGTAACCCCCGCCATAGAAGGTAATATTGGCCCCTGCAGAGTTTATCTTCTCTGGTGCATTAAGAAGTAGCAACTTACTGCCCACAATTCCAATTTCTCTGTCGTTTTCTATTACATCTACAAGCTCAGTAAGCCAATCAGGTGTAACAACAGTGTCATTATTCAAAAATACTATATATTTACCTTTGGCGCTCTCTGCTCCAATATTATTGGCCTTAGCAAATCCATAGTTCTTATCCAGCGCCAGTACCCTCACCCACGAATAGTTTGACTTCACATAATCAACGCTTTCATCAACGGATGCATTATCCACCATTATTGTCTCTATTTTTTCAAAGGGGTAATCGCTCTTTGCAATAGAATCAAAACAGCCCTTGAGGTATTTGAGTCCATTGTAATTAACTATGCAGATGGTTATGGTTGGAACATTAATAGAACACGCCATTAAGTACTCTATTACCTTTAGAACCTAAAAAGCTTTGAGAGTATTTTGTATGTTATTTTATACAAAAATGGTGCTTTACTTAAAATCTGTTTAACTTTGACAACAAGATTATTTTGGTAAAAAACTCCTGCCACCCCCATTGATTTTCTTACAGCTTTCTTGAGAAAATCGTAATCAACCCCTTTAATTTTCTCCTCATCCGGGTTTCTTCTAAAACTGTCATGGCTTGTTATAAGGGACAGATTGTTTCTTTCAACATATTCGTACAGATCACTTCCGGGATGTGGCGTATAAAATGCAGGACTGTAATGATCTGGCCTGATAGTTTGAATCATCCTAATAGTATCCATGACTTCTTCCTTAGTTTCCGTAGGGATTCCCAGCATATAGTTAGCCCATATTTTGACGCCATACTTCCTGCAAATCTCAGCAGCCCTATAATTATGTTCCACCTTTGTCCCTTTACGAAGAAAATCGAGAACTCTCTGATTCCCACTTTCAAATCCAATTAGCAGCATTTTAAGACCAACTTTAGCCATCTTTTTTATCAAATCCTCATTTTTGCATATAAGGTCTGCTCTGCTCTGCTCTGACAAACAAAAGGCTGATCAAGCTTATTTTTTTTGTATTCATCACAAAAATCAAAGACCCATTCTTTATCTTCTGTCAGACAATCATCGTGTATCAGCAAACTCTTAAAATTATATTTGTCTCTGAGAATTTTTAATTCAGCAATTACATTATCCACACTCCTGCGTCTTACTTTTCTACCAAATATCAATCTCTCCGCAGGTTGGCAAAAATTGCAATTATATCGACATCCTCTACCCGCTATCAATGTAACAAATGGACGATTCAAGAACGTGGCAATTGGATATTCCATATCAGAGAAAAGTTCTCTGTCTACAAAAGGGAGTGCATTAATATCTGGTGGTTTTCCAACAATAATCTTTTCTGGTTTAAGACCACCTGAAATTTTATTCAAAAGCTCGACAAAACTTATTTCTCCTTCACCCGTGATTACATGATCTATATTTTTGCTATCTTTTACTTCATTGGGACAGATGCTTGGATGTGGGCCGCCTACTACTGTTACTATCCCCGGATTTATTTTTTTAATTATTTCAAAACATTTCATTGCAGGGTTATAATCCACACTCATCATAGTTATACCGACAATATCCGGCTTTTCTGATTTGATCCTGTTTTCAAATTCTTCCCAGTTTTTCAAAGTCCTCAGATCTATTAATTTAACGTCAAACCCCGCTTTTTTGGCAGATGCACTTATTGAACACAATCCGTGGCTTATCCATGATGAATCCATATCTCTACCATAACTATTAAAACCACATATCGTAATCCCCGGATAAACCAAAGTAACTTTCATTGGTTTTT
Source organism: Nitrospirae bacterium CG02_land_8_20_14_3_00_41_53 (assembly GCA_002780895.1). Classification (GTDB taxonomy): domain Bacteria; phylum Nitrospirota; class Thermodesulfovibrionia; order Thermodesulfovibrionales; family SM23-35; genus 0-14-3-00-41-53. Next base: position 12,115 of record PEUB01000114.1, on the reverse strand, counting down.
ACCCCATAAACTCTCAAGTCTTCCAAAACCAAAAAGCCGGAAAGGCATCATAGTAGATGCCTGTTCGACTATAAACCTAAACTCGTTTATTTTTAAGATTAAAGACATGACCAAATAAATAACAATACCGAATATACCTGGGACAATCAAGGCAAGAAGCCTACAATAGATACTGTCACCACTCCAAAAATATTTGACACCAAGTAGAGAAGTGTAAACGAAAGCACCCATTACAGCTGAAGCTACCATAACCTTCAAAAAAGTCTCTGTAATTCTTCTACCATCAATTTGTTTTAATATTTTCTTTATTATATAAAACATTACAGCCGAGAAGCTTATTTCTATGACAGACGTAGACAAAGCAAGTCCAACGACCCCAAACATTTTCATCAAAATATAGTTTAGTATTATGTTGGAAATAATTGATAAAAGACCAATATAAATAACAATTTTTATTCGCTGGAGGGCATAAAATAATTTTGCCTGAAAAATAATAAAACCATAAAAAACAAGTCCTGCGAGATAAAAGATTAAAACATTATAAGTATTAAAACTTGCATTAATTGAAAAAACTCCATGTTGTAAAAAAAGCTCTATAAAGGACTTCCCAAGTATTAAAAGCCAGACCATTGCTGGTAAAAGCATAAAAATTGTCAATCTTATGCTCAATGAAAAAAGTCTAACGATTTCTGATCTATCATTATTTACTGCAGCTTCTGAAAATGAAGGGAAAACGCTTAATACCAATGGAGCGATAAAAAGGGCCAGAGGGATTTCTCTTATTGACTTGGCATAAAAAAGCGAAGAAATACTTCCTGTCTGAAGTGTAGACGCCATAAGTCTATCTACCATGGTGTTTATTTGGGCGCCAGCGATCGAAAAAAATGCAGGGATACTCAGCAGTATCGTAGTTTTTATTGAAGGATGGTTTAATTTGAGCCTAAATTTAATAATATGTAACTTTTTAAAGAAGAAATATATGAGAAAGAAGCTTGTAATAAATGACAGTGCGGTACCAAAAAGCAAACTGTAAATACCCAAAAAATTTACTCCAATTAAGATTAAACAAATTGGTAGAATTCCGAACAATGCATTTATAATCGCTGGAGTTGAAAAATGTTTCCTTGCATTAAGTATACTCACCATTAAAGTTAATAAAGTACTCGGAATAATTAAAAGGGAAAAAGCACTTAATAAATCTCTTGCCAGCTTTACATTTCTGCCCAATAATCCAGTAAACTTTTCAATTATAATCGGAGATAAAATAAATCCAGTGATTGAAATGCCAGTTATTAAAATAAAAATAACAGTAAAGATAGTACTTGTAAAGTCCTCTATAGATGTATCGTTTTTTCCATGAATTAATTTTATGTATATTGGTATAACAATAACTTGGATTGTTACCCCAGTCATTGCAGTAATTACGTCATAAAGTGAGAAAGCAAACTGATATGCATCCATCTCTGGACTTATACCAAAATAGTGGGCGAGGATTATTTGAAAAATAATTCCAGTAAAGTAGCTAAAAGCAGTAGCAGTAAATAGTATTACTGTAGCTCGTGTTAAATTTTCACTTATTGGTAATTTTTTATTCATCAATATAAAACCTTTGAAATCACTTCTTTTCTGATGGGCATCCTCTTTTTTAAAATCATAGGTAAATGCATTACGGAATGGGCAATTGGACAGAGATAAGTTTTAAACCTGCCTGTTATAAGGGAATATATTAAATTTCCTATCATTAACTTAACTGACTTCCGCAAGGAAAGTAATAATGGCAGATATTTCCAGTAATACCAGAGGAGATTTCTTGTTTGAAAATAAATAAGTCTATCGCTGCTTCTTCCGACATCAGAAACCTTGTGATACCCGACTATGTCAGTATAGTACCTGACATCATAACCGGCGTTTATTATTCTGGTGCACAGGTCTCTTTCGTTTTCGTATAAAAAATATTCTTCAGGATAAAAACCCACTTCTTCAAGTACATTCCTGCGAACTGCAGCAGCACAACCGTTAAACAATGGCGATTCAAAGCCTTCTTCCGGACCATTTTCATCTCTGACTTTTGGGTGCCAGTGATGTACTTTCTTTGAATTGGAATCGCAGACCTTACAGCCAAGGGCTCCGAGATTTGGATATTTTTTGAATTTTTCAACTATCTTTTTTATTCCATCCCTTTCCAGAAAAGAATCGTTATCAAGTATTACAATTATTTCTCCTTTTGAATTTTCAAAAGCAATGTTATACCCCTTAATTCCTACATTTTCTTTGAGTCTGATAAGTTTTACTTCAGGGAAATCTACTTCTATCACGTCAGGAGCACCATCGGTGGAATTATTATCCGCAATGATTATATCGTAGTTGTCATAGGTCTGCTTTTTCATCTCCAAAAGTGTTTCTTTTATTACATCTTTTCTATTCCAGTTGATAATTACCACGCTCACCATGGGGTTAGAATTTGTCTTCGGTTTTATCGCCATACATTTTCTTTTTCACTGCAAAGAATTCTATTTACCACCTCTACCCCCATCATCACAGAATGGTCCATGTTACCTATTTCATATTTCCATGCCCCAAAACGTCCTCTTGAATAAATCTGGTTGTTTTCAAGGAATAGTTGAATTTCCCTTAAGCTATCATCTCGCTCAAGTGTAGGTGCAGGATATGCAAAATCAATTTTTTTTAGCCATGTGCTTGCAATATTTTCTCTGTCACCTTCCGATAATATACCTGCCTTAACAAGCCCGTTGACGGTTAGACCTGTAACCTCAGTTTCTACCATTGGTTTATATTCAGAAAAAGAGACCTCACACATCAAGGAACTGTAGACATCTGTATTGCCGTTAGGAACATTACTGGGAGAATAACGGGAAAAATATGTCATACGATAGAAAGGTATGTCTTCGTCAGGGAAATAAACCCAGCATTTTGTACCCTCTGTCTTTTTATTAAGCCCGATCCCCACAACATACACTCCACTGTGTTTAAGATGGTATGCCTTTTCCAGTAAGTGGGCAGTATCTCTCTTTTTTGATTTAACCATCCGGATAAACAAGTCAAGAGGAGAAGTATTAATTAATATATCGTATTTATCCTCTCCGCCGTCATCAAATATGACTGTTCTTGAGTCTATATCAATACAGGAAAGTCTTTTTTTATGACTTATTTTATCTTTTACAAATGGGGAAAATTTATTGAAAAAACCACCGGTACCCCCATAGAGTGGAAATTTAAATTTGTTATTTGGCCCCCAGTTTATATCATCTAACTCTTCTGTAATATTTTTTGTAATTCTTTCTATGCTCACGATACTAATCCTTTCAGAAATCCAGTTATAACTCATCTGATTAAGAGGTATTTTCCACACCTTCATGTTATAAGGTATCATGAAAAGTTTTGCTATGCCTTCACCAAATGTCTTATATATCCAGTCTTCAAAATTAGAAATCTGTCTTTTATCGTTTTGTGCGGATATAAGACCCTCCAGACATTGACGGGTCAAATCTTCTGGAAGATACCTGATATTATTCTGAAATGGATAAGGGATCCACCTTCCATTCATTCTTATCCAGCTTTCTCTTTCATGGCTAATAAAGTCGGCGCCAATGAGGTGGTCTACCAGATTGTTGAAATATTGATTATTAGAGAACATCACATGGCCGCCTATATCCCATGTAAAACCCTTTTCGTCCTTAAAACTTGAAGAGAGCCCGCCGATATAATCATCTTTCTCATATATCACCCAGTTTTCATATCCGAGTTCTTTTAACCGGTATGCGGCCCCGAGGCCCGTGGGCCCTGCACCGATAATCACTATCCGTTTATTCATGAAGCGCTACAATTCCTTTCCAATATTCTTTTTACAACTAACCACTATTTCTCTGCCAAAATATCTATTTATAAAATGATCTTTAAAATCTAATTTCCTGATTATTTTATACAATAGCTTTATTTTCTTTATTATCCTATAGTAATAACAAATCCAATTGAATGATTGAAAAAACTCATATCCAGTTTTCTCTATTATTCTCAAATTCGATGCCTTAACTCTGTTATACAATTCAAAAGGCGAGAATGGTTTTTCAAATCCATAGATCCAAGTGCCAAGTTTTTTCCTAATATTCATACCAATCATAAAAGGCAGATTAAAACTATTTGAAACCGATATTATTAAAATACCTTCATTTTTAACCAACTCCCCTAAAATATCAAAATATTTTTGCCTCTTTTCACCATCGAAATGTTCACCAACACCGTGACTCCATACAATATCAAATTGGTTATCCGTTTGGACTTGGAATATGTCGCTCTTAATGATATTAACTTCTATATCCAGTAGGGTTGCGTTTCTTTTTGCCAAACTTATCCCTTCATCTTCATTATCAATAAGCATGGGGATTAGGTTATATCTTTTTGCCAATACTAATGTTCTTACACCTGCCCCACTTCCAACCTCGACAATTGTCTGATTTATCTTTGGGTTTGATAACCGCTCTAAAACAATATAAGGAGGATCATCCTCTGGTCTGAAATACTCAACATCAGAGACTGCTCTAAACGAGTGGTCTTTTTGTTTCCAAAATTCTGACCAAACTTCATTAGATGACATCTATAGTATTCTCCTTTTCTCCATGCCGACCTTTCGTATAATACAGTTTTTATATCTATACAGAAAGACATATGCTATAAAAGTTGTTAATTTAAATCCTGCTAAAGATTTTATAAGATGTCCGATGTGAAATTTATTTTTAAACCTGATGAAAAAATATTGAGGATGCCGGAGCAAAAACTTAAGAGAAAAGATGGACCTTGCAAAAAGATGCCTTATCCTGAAATTTTTCAGAAGTCTTTTCAAATCCTCAGGGGTAAAATCCTCAGTCGTTATCATTCCCTCCCCCTGCGTTGCTGTTGCCAGATTTTGTGCAGATATTTCCCTATAAATATAATTTCTTTCCTGACATATTTTGTACAGGTCTGTGCCGATTAATGGGGTTGCAGTAAACATATCATAAGGGTAAAGGCCATATAAGCGTTCCTGTTTGATAGCAAAGTCAATAGTTTCCTTCATCTGGTTAATTTTCTCCCCAGGGAATCCAATAATATAAAACGCCTCAAGGTCAATGCCACTTTCATTACAGAGTTTGGCAACCTCTATTACTTTATCAATTTTTAGGTTTTTCCTGATAATTTTCTTACTGACCTCCATATTTGCCGATTCAACACCTATCCTGAGATATGTACAACCACTCATTGCACATTTCTTTAAAACATCTTCATTTAAATAATCAGCCCTCATGCCGTTTGGGGTATCCCATGTTAAATTTAGATTATTTGCAATCATACTTTCTAAAATATCATTAAACCGTGACATGTTAAAACTGAAATTGTCATCCTCAAAATGTATGTGTTTTATATGGTATGTTTCTTTTAAATATTTTATATGCTTTATAACAAAATCTACCGAATGAGCCCTGAAGCCCCGTCCCATGCCGAGATGGATAGAGCAGAACACACAATTAAATGGACATCCCCTGCTGGTTATCATAGAAACAGATCGTTCAAAACCTGGATACCTGTAAGTCTCCCTGCCGTCTTTTCCCTGTTCATTAAAATAAAAATATCTCTCCATATCAACCAACTCATACGCAGGCAGTGGTAAATCATCAAGGATTTTTATAAACTCCCTTTGCTCGTTTACAACGAGTTTGCCGTCTTTTTTAAAAGCAATTCCCTTTACAGTTGTGATATCCCTGTGACCAGTAATAGAGTCGAGCAATTCCGGCATAGTAATCTCGCCTTCGCGCATAACTACATAATCCACTGCATTACATTCATCTAAAAAGGTAGAAGGCATAACTGAGGCATGTGAACCACCTACAACAACCTTAATTCCTCTTTTGACCTCCTTTACAGCTTCAGCGGTTTTTATGGCATTATCTGCCTGAGATGAGTACTGGTTACCGATTCCGACCACATCAGGATTTATTTCATCAATAATCTTTTTGATTTCATCCATTGAGGCACCCATTCTGTATACCCCATTATTACAATGAACTCCCCAAGTACTTTCATCCGCCCCTACTATGGCATCATATACATGGACATCATGCCCTGCCTTTTTGAGTGCTGAAGCCACATATAGAAGACCTAACGGGATTCCACTTACAGGTGGTGCAGTTTTTACAAAATGGGTAGTAGGATGCTTAATCAGTAAAACATTCATTTGAACCCGTTTAACCCCTTAATTTTATAATAACTTAAAAAGCCAAAGCTGACGGCCTTCGTTAATCTCTCGACAGGTTCAAACTGTATCATGGTTTGATCAACTTCGCATCCATTCCAGCAAGTTGTATAAGGACATCCCTTTACCTTGAACCTGCTATCTGAGGCAGACCTGGATACCCATACTGTGTCAATCTCAGAATCTTTTATAGTTCCCATCAAATAATCATCATTTCCTCCCAGAAAATTACACGGGTAAACTTTTCCAAAGGGGTCTATGAACATTGACGCATATCCTGCAAAACAGTGAAGAGGTCTTCTGAAATTATTATCTAAGTAATAGTTCATGCCCTTGCTTTTTGGACCTATGGCTTTAATCTGTTGGATATCCTCTCTGCTAAATCTGCTAATGCAGTTGTATGCCGATTGTGTGCTGTGGGTATAAAAGGGGGCCTGTATTACACTGAAAGCCCCTGCTATGTTATGTCTTTTCCAGTAATCTTTTATCTGAGTCAGAAAATCAATGTTCTCAGGTTGTATAACCGCATTGGAGCAGATGATAAAGTTAGAATATTTATCCCTTAACTCCTTTAATACGGCAATAGTATTTTCAACTTTAGTAAATGCGCCGGCAACGCCTCTTATCTTATCGTGGAGTTCTCCAATGCCATCTATGGATACACTTACAGAAAAACGCTTTTCCCCATTAAGTGTGTCTAAAATAGCACTGACATCGGCTGTAATTTTATTTGTAAGCATTCCGTTGGTATTAATAGTAATCAAATTAATTTTTGGTAATCTAAAAAGTTCAATAATAAAATCCTTCAGGTCTTTTTTAAGAAATGGTTCTCCCCCTGTTAAATCAATATGGCTTATTGCCCTTATAACCTTTGACTCTTCCAGTCGCTTAAATATCATTGGCAGACCTATCTCCTTGTTGAACAAATCAGGCATTTCTCCATAAAATTTATGAATATCGCACATCATACACTTGGCATTACACGAAAAGGTTGTTCCTATTATCACATATCCGACAGGGATGGGCGGGGGGAATCCCAGGATATAAGAAGACCAGTTCTTGAGTATTTTATATGCCAGGCTAAGATTTTTTTTCACTGCTGATATCACAGCGGGAGTCTTTTCTAAAAGCATTTCTAAGATTCCTGGCTGGTATTCTTATAATTGTAGGCATGTTCTCTACAAATTCAATAATAAATGTTTTAAAATACCCCCTGCTGATAAGGAATATCCATCTTGAAATTACATACTTTGCAAAATGGCTTTCTGTCCACCAGAGTTTCCTGCACCTTGTTATCTTATCTCTATACACATCTAAGTTTTTGTAATCTATCCCCTTTATCTTTTCATTTATTGGATTTCTGACGAACCCCTCATAGGAAGTAACCTTTATCAGTTCTTTTTCCTTACAGTAATCAAACAGGTCAGAACCCGGTATAGGGGCGAAATAAGAAGGCGAGTGAAGCTCTGGTTTTATCTTTTTTATCATTTCATATGTCATATCAAGGTCAGATGTAGTTTCTGTTGGCATGCCAAGCATGTAATTTGCGAATATTAATATTTTATTATCTCTACAAATTTTTCCAGCCCGTATAGATTTTTCAGGGGTAATCCCTTTTCGTAGAAGGTCCAGCATTCGCTGTGAGCCGCTTTCAAAACCTATAAATAATACCATACAGCCTGCTTTATACATTTCCCGTGCAAGCTCATCATCAATGGTATCTGCCCTGCTTTGAGCCCCCCACTTTATCCCTATGTTTCCCATTTCTTTACTCAGTTCAAGAGCCCACACCTTTTTTGTAGTGAGCGTATCACATTCAAACATTATAAAATTTGCATCATATTTTTTTATAACATCCTTAACCTCTTCTATGATATTAGCGACAGAGCGCATTCTTACTTTGAGTCCAAATATCTTTCTTTCAAGGGGTTGACAAAAAGAGCAGTTGTAATAACAACCTCTACTGGCAACGATGCCGATATATCTATTGGGGTAAGGAAATATCCCTGCACTATTTAAAATCCTATCCATATTGTAAAGGTCTCTATCCGGGAACGGGATATCATCAAGATTGTCTATCTTTTCTCCCTGAATTACTTTATCAATAACCCTCCCTGCTTCAATATCATTCACCGCCTTCAGAAAAGATACCTCCCCTTCACCAACTATTACACTGTCTACAAAGCCTGTATTGATCAATAAATGGGGATCGAGGGTTGCATGCGGGCCACCCATTATGACTGTTTTCCCTTGTTTCTTCGCTATTTCAGCACACTTCAGACTGTTTTCATAATTAACAGTATTACAGTATATGCCGACTATATCCGGCATTCTCTTTTTTAGTTTACTTTCATAGTGGTCCCATCCTCTTAAATCTCTGAGGTCAATCAGATTAACGGAATGACTTGAATTTTTTTTAATATAGCTGCTTATATAGCCCATTCCAAGATTAATTGAGATAGTGTCATGGCAGTTTCCACCAAGGCTGTTGAACCCGATAATAGCAATCCCGGGATATACAAAAGTAATCCTCATTTATTAGTATCTTCTCCCACTCAGAGTATGTAATCCTGTATCTACTGGGTTTACATCATAACATCGTAAACTAAAAAACCATCATAACATCGTAAACTAATTTTAACATCGCCTAAACTTCTTCTAAAAACTTTTAGAAGGAGGGAAAGACGATGAAGAATCAAAATGAATATGAGAGACGCTGTAAAGCAATACAATTTTATAAGGATGGATATGGTTTCAATAAAATACTCCAGTTGGTTCAAAGGAGCAGAAGATGGCTCTCCAAATGGCTCAAACGGTTTAAGGAGCATGGGTTTAAAGGTCTTAAAGACAGGAGCCGTACTCCAAAACGAATCTGTGGGGTCGGTCCTTGGGGGGTCGGTCCTTGGGGTCGCATTCCATACATGAGGCACGAGGTGTCAGGTCTTGAATTTTCATGAGGCACGAGGTGTCAGGTCTTGAATTTTGACTTTTCCTTTTAACTTCTTAAAATCCTTCTACCCTACAAAATGTTATACCTTGTTAAGTAAGTCAAAATATAGCAGCCGATCTTATCTTTAGCATAAAAGGAAACAGGCTACTTTTTATTACTTCAGCACCGTTTCGCCCAATAATGCCGAGTACTTCTCCTTCCTAGACTTCAAATGATACATCCTTCAATGCCCAGATGTAGCCGTCTTCCGACGGCGGCATAGAGCGTAGAGCAGAGGACATAGCACTTTGCCCTTCGCCCTTTGCCCAAGGTGGCGAAACAACCTTGCAGGTGATGTGACCGCATTCATTATGGTCTCTCTGAGGGTCTTATAGGGCAGTTTTGTACCGATACGATACTGCTTACTTAAGTTTTCTACTGAAATGATCGGGTTCATACAGTCAGTTTTGTTGGTCTCATTGGTTCAATTGGTTCTATTAGTTTTATTAGTTATATTGGTTCAAGAGGGAGTATCGAAGTCATAAATAATTTAGGGATATACTTTTTCGAATCTCGTTTTCGTTCCTTCTATACTAAAGATTCTACTTCGACTTTCTCAATTCTTGATAGGGCTTTTGGCCGAATTTCTTTTATTGATATATAAACCACCCTACCGCCATTAGCCTCTATGTCTTTTCCTAATCTAAGATTAAATTCCTTTAGTTCTTCATCAAATCCCGGCAAAAGTATAATTTCAACATCAACAGGAATTTTTTCCTCTATTTCCGGATGTTCAAATAAATAACGACTGAACTCTGCGCTGAGCTCGATATTGCGTTCTATCATTTCTTTTTCTTTACTCATCTTTTTCCCCCAAAAATCTCCTTTTATAATACTCCCAGTTAGATTTTAAATCGCTCTCTGCAAAGGTCAATGCATCATTATAATCCTGATTAAATAAAGGTGTTTTCTTCACAGAACCCTTTAAACTCATCAAGTCCCTATGAGCAAAACCATGAGCGGTATTATACCTAACAACAGGATACCATATATCATTAATCTTTGTCTCATATTGGACTCTGAAAAATACTATCTTATCCCTCTCTTTTATATGTAAATGTCTGTATCTATCTGAGGGTCCAATCCTTATAATGTATTCTGTTTGTTTTCTGGACATTCTTATTTTTCCTCTTTCATTCGATATTGCATTCGTAAGAGTTTCTCTAAAAGTCTTATAAGGCAATTTTGTGCCTATGCGATACTTTTTTGAAAGCCCCGAAACTTCAATGATTGCCATTTCTACTTAAAATCCTAAATTCTAATATCTAATCCGCCTTTGGCGGACTAAACAAATTCGGTTCATAAGCTCCGTAGATTCACAGATAAGATTTGTTTGCAGCTTGATACCAAGAGTCTTAGTCAGAAAAAAACTTTTAAACACCTCCAAAAAGATACCAGTCGGGTATTGCCCATATATTCGTTCTAATCTCTTTAAAGTCCTTTCCGCGGTAAACAATAATGCCAAAGGACGAAGTCTTTTTGTGTTCTGAAATAAAATATTCCAAATTGCGGCCATCTGCATAACTCACTCTTTCAGTGGCTTTTACCTCAATAGGGAGTATTATTCCCTCTCCACATATTAAAAAATCTATTTCCAATCCCCCAGCAGTGCGATAAAAGAATATATCAGGCTCTACAGGTTGTAATTGTTTCCATTTCATAATCTCAAAAAAAACCCATGTTTCATAAGATGCCCCTGAACTGACTTTCGTATCACCCAATATAACTTTATTTAAACCCATATCCGGGAAGAAAATCTTTGGACTTTTAATAAAGCGCTTACCAATGTTTTCATAATAAGGGTATAGTAAATAGCATTGAAAAGACATGGTTAGTAAATTTATATATCTTTTTATTGTATTCACAGCTAAAGATAAATCCCTTGCAACCTCACTGATTGAGAATATCTGACCTGTTCTGGCACAGAGGAGTTTCTGTGCAATCGCAAAATTATCTATATTGGCCACCTGCCCCACATCAAAAATATCTCTCTCTAAGTAGGTCTTTCGGTAATCTTTTAGCCAGTTAATTTTTTCCTCTTTTGTTTTTCTTTTCCATACCGGCGGGTATCCTCCCCACAACTGGTGTTCGCTTCGCACATTTATGGCATTACGGACTACTTCAGGCAAAATAGTATTGAATTTTTTCAAATATTTTTCTTTTAAGGTTTTTTCCTTCCAGATTTTCGTCATGAAAGGAAAATCACCTGCCATTAATACTTCAGAAAGAGAAAAGGGATATAGATTAAAGAGAGCAACTCTGCCTGCAAGGGTTTCTTTTATTTTCTTCATCAAAAGTAATTGGGACGAGCCTGTAAGAATATAAATCTTCTTTAGTCCTGATTTCCTTTGTTTATCCACAACATACTTTAATGGGTCAAATAAAGAGGGTATCTTTTGAACCTCGTCAAGAATAATTAGCTGGGTCTCAATAGATTCTAAAATTGTAATGGCAGAATGTTGAAATCTCAATCTTTCGTCAGGGTCATCAAAAGATATATATGTAATTGGAAGGTTTAAAAGTTTTGGAAGTAGGTTTTCGCATAAGGTGGTCTTACCTGTCTGCCGTGCTCCTGTTATAACAACCAACTGCTCATTATTTATTCTTGACAGCAAGACATCTGTAATGCTTCTTTTTAGATAATCCACAAGTATAAGCTTATCAATTATATTGCAATATTACAAGGTATTTTTGCAATATAATTGATAGACAATTTTGCCGTTGAGGTTATCACAATAATCTCCCACATTAAGGAATCAATCTTATGCCTTTACCACATTCCACCTGTTCAAACCAGAAACCCCCCTTCACCGCATTCCTTGTATCCACAATAAGCCTGCTGTGTTCGGCTAAAAATTATAGTTATAAGAAGAATGGTCGGT